>DAOUPQ010000118.1 GCA_030626085.1 Flavobacteriia bacterium | reverse complement strand
GAAGTAACAGTAATTTCACAAGATTCATATTATAAAATGAATGTTGGACTCAGTTATGAAGAAAGATGTAAAATTAATTTTGACCATCCACGGGCAATTGATTTTGATTTGTTAATTGAACATTTAACTAGATTAAGAAATAATAAAATAATTGAACAACCAATTTATTCATTCTCAACACATAACCGAACTAAAGATACCTTAAAAACCCATCCGAGAAAAGTAATAATTGTTGAGGGAATTTTAATTTTCACCAATAAAATTTTACGTGATCTAATTGATATTAAGTTTTATATTTACGCAGATTCTGATGAAAGATTGATAAGAAGATTGCGAAGAGATATTCACGAAAGAGGCAGAGATCTAAACGAAGTATTGCAACGTTATCAAGATACTTTAAAACCTATGCATGAGCAGTTTATTGAACCTACCAAGAGTTATGCAGATATTATTATCCCTCATGATAAATATAATACAGTTGCAATTGATATTGTTAGAACTGTTATAAACGAAAGATTGAAAGATGACCTTTAAACAAATAAAAGACAATAAAATTGTTAAAATTATTAGTAATAAATACTTTTTGGTTTTAGTGATCTTTGCTGTATGGATGCTTTTTTTTGATGAGAATTCTTTTTTAAATCACCGTGAATTAGATAAAGAAATTGATAAACTTGAAAATTCTAATGAATATTACCAAAAAGAAATAGAAGCGGATAATAAAATAATTTCTAATTTAAAAGATTCTGATTCTTTAGAAAAATTTGCCCGTGAAGAATATAAAATGAAAAAGAAGAATGAAGAAATTTTTATTATTGAATTTGATACTGTAAAAGAATAGATTATGCCTGATTTTTTATTTGATGAATTTCAATCAGTAAGTGCCAAACAATGGAAACAAAAGATTCAATTCGATTTAAAGGGTGCGGATTATAACAAAACACTTTTAACAAATACAAATGATGGAATAACGATAAAACCATTTTATCACGGTGATGAGCTTAGGAAATTAGATATTCCTAAGAGCCAGACTGGTTTTAAAATTTGTCAAACAGTTTTTGTGAATAATGAAAAAACCGCAAATTATTTAGCTCTTGATGCCTTGAAAAGAGGAGCAGATTCAATTAAATTTATAGTAAATAAACCTTTTGATCTCGAGTTATTATTTAAAGATCTAAGCTCAAAAAATCTGACAATTCATTTTCAACTGCAGTTTTTAGAAGAAACCTTTATTGTAAAATTGATTGAATATATTAATAATAAGAATGTTTTTTTGAATATTGATCTGATAGGCAATTTAACTAAAACCGGAAATTGGTTTTATAATAAGAATAAAGATCATATTATTTTAAGATCACTATTAAAAAGATCTGATAAAAGTATCAGTATTTTAGGTGTTGATGTTTCTCAATATCAAAATGCAGGTGCAAATACAGTACAGCAAGTAGCTTATGCTTTGGCACATGCCAATGAATACTTGAATTTTATTGACGAAAATAATATTAGATCAATTAATGAAATCAATTTTAATTTTGCCGTAGGGAGTAATTATTTCTTTGAAATAGCCAAACTAAGAGCATTTAGATATTTATGGAAATTAGTATTGCATAAATATAACTTTAATCTGGAAGCAAACATATTTGCTCAGCCTTCTTTGCGAAACAAGACACTTTATGATTATAATGTAAATATGCTGCGGACTACAACCGAGTGTATGAGCGCTATTTTAGGAGGTGCAAATACAATAAGTAATATAGCGTATGATTCTATTTTTCATAAAAAGAATGAATTTGGAGAAAGAATAGCGCGCAATCAATTACTGATTTTAAAAGAAGAGA
Organism: Flavobacteriia bacterium; assembly: GCA_030626085.1. Lineage (GTDB taxonomy): Bacteria > Bacteroidota > Bacteroidia > Flavobacteriales > Flavobacteriaceae > Namhaeicola. Next base: position 4,055 of record DAOUPQ010000118.1, on the reverse strand, counting down.
GTAAAATTAATAATGCAGAATTTGCTGATGGTTCTTATTATATTGAAGAATTAACTTATGAAATTGCTGAAAAAGCTTTGGTAATTTTTAAGGATATTGAGAAAAAAGGTAGTTTTATTAAACAACTTTTTAAAGGAACTATTCAAAGAAAAATTGTGGAGAATGCGAATAAAGAGCAAAAGCAATTTGATGAGAAAGATTTGGTTTTATTGGGAACAAACAAACTTCATAATAAAGATGATAAAATGAAAGAGAAAGTAGAATTGTACCCATTTATAAAGACACAAAATCACAAGACTGAAATAGAACCAATTATAGTAAAACGTCTGGCTGAAAAATCAGAAAAAGAGCGGCTGATCGATGAGTAAATTAGAAAACCTACCAATTTTTAAATGTTGGCAGGTAATGGTTTTTTAAAATTGGCATTTTTTATTTCTTTATGATTTTAAAAGTGCCTTGTTTGCCATTTTCGTCTTCAATTCTAATAAAATATATTCCGTTAGAAAAATTTTCCAAACTAATACTCTTATTTTCGTTTTTGGCATTTAATTTCTGACCGTAAATATTAAAAACTTCTACTTTATTAATATTTATAAAATCAGGATTTAAAATATTAAGTATTCCAGAAGTAGGATTTGGATATAAACGTATGTTTTGTTTGATAAACGAATTATCAACTGCCAATAAGCTACTATATTTTTGTAATAAATAATCAATAAGTTCCTTTCTTTGTGTATTATCTTTAATTCCTTCAATGGCAAAGCCCAGGTATTCTACACCCCCGGTTGCAGTTTTATAGCTAACTCCTGCTATTCCACTACTTTCAGTAACACCTTCATAAATAAATGTTTTTGCCGAACCATTTTTAGTTTTAATAAGATCAGGGTAAGTATTATCTAATATTGATAAATCGCTACTCAAATTGTATGTTTTATTGTTATTATCTGTTACTTTAAAATTGTTTGGAGTTGGATTATCTGCAATGTATTCAGCTTTTAAATAATTTTCATAAAATGACTTATCAGTTGCATCACCTTTCTCAACCAGATCCCACCCAATTTCATTACCCGAAACGATAAAAACACCACCATTGTCAATAAATTCTTTTACTTTAGTTTGTTCAAATTTATCAAAGGTATGGTCATTTGTACTCTCATCCAATAACATCCAGATAACAAATATAAAATTGTTTAGATCTACTTCTCCATTGATAACAGCATCATTGGTTGCAGATGAAAAAGTACGACCCAACTGATTTAAAGGTTTATCATATTGGGCAATAGCGTCATATTCTCGCCTTTCAACACCATCAATTATAAGAATATCAGAAACGGATTGACTCGGTATTGCAGCAAGGGGAGTTGATAGATCGGAGGCTCCGTCATTATTGATAGCTTCAACTTTAAAATAGGTAACTTCACCTTGAATTAAATTATCAATAGTTATGGTTGTATTTGAAGATTCGGAAACTTTTTGATAAGTAACGTTATCAGTACTTTTATGAATTCCATATTTTGTGGCATTGGTCACTGATTTAATTTTTATTTCAACACTTTTGTTGCTTTTTCTAATTACACTAAATGAATTTGGTACTTTAGGAGCATTAGCACTCGATATATAACAAGGATAGTTAGCAACATCATTGCGAATGGTTTGAAGTTTGTTGTGAAGATTTGCACCCGGACAAGCTGTAGCACTACAACCTGAATCGGGATATTGATCATACCCATCTTTATGTCCCGAAATAGTTTCAATATTTCCGCCTAATGCAGCAACATATTCTGTTGCTTTTACGTCTATTGCTTTGTCTGTTGCATCCCAGGCAATCAAATCTTTTAAAGATTGCATACCCAAAGCTGAAGGTTGAGTAGCATTTTCATAATTGCCAATAAAACATATACCTGTTGAAATTGCATTCATACAAGGAGAATGTGCTCCTCTAACACGATCGCCTCTACCTTCATAAACAACACCGTTTGGATCGATCAACCAGTTATAGCCAATATCAGCCCATCCACGATCGTTTACATGGTAATTCCAATAACTTCTCACTACTGCTGCATAATCTGAACTAACAGTATTGCCTGCTGAGTGATGAACAACAATGTGCGTTGGGTTTATTATTGATGGACTTGTTTGTTTTGGACAATTGCCTGAAGGACACCAATCCGATCTTTCTTGAAAAGCAGGTTGAGCACAACCCGATGCTTTTTGCTTGTTTGCAGTATTATTCTTTGATATGTTTTTTGTGAATTCAGGAAAAAATAATCTAAAAATAATTTTAGAATTGGTTGGTGTAAGCATTTTAAATTGTATATCCTCAAATGCTTGTTCAATGAAAGCCACACCCAGGGCAACTCTACCGATATCTTCTCCTTCATGAGGTTCCGGAAGGGTTTGCCATTCTCCCCAATTGTTTTGTGTTTTTAATCTGTAAAATATTGTATTGTTAAAAGACAGGTCTTTTGTATGCCCACTCAACATCACAAAAGGAGATGTATTTTTATAATCAATTTTTGTAACTTCACTTTTGGCATAATTTTCTGAAGAGAATTGTTGAATAATTTCAATATTTTTATCTTGAGTAAAAACTAAAAATGAATTTAAAAAGAAGATAAAAAGTAATAAGTAATTAAATATATTGTTAAGAGTAGCTTTATGCATAAGCTTGTATTTTTATGTGATAAAATTAAATATTTTATTTACAATTACAAAATCTAATATAAGTCAGAGTTTAACATATTATGGATATAAGTCAAATCTTAATACTTCTAAGGAATCGTTATAAAATAAGTTGACGGAATTGGCAAATTTATTTTTTTCTTTATCAAGGCAAAATTTTCAAGCATAGCCTTTGCTATGGTTTAAAATTTTAACAATAAAAAAGGAAAAAAGAACGAGTCAAAATGGCAAGTTATTCCATCACAATTCCTAAGCATAGAATATAATACTCTAAAATATTGTATTATAATATTATAAAAAATTAAGGTTTATATTTTATAGGTAAGTGAACTACTTTTTTTGTTTGAAAAAAATCTTCATTAAAATAATCTGATAGATTATAAATAGTTGCTTTTGGAAAATTTTGAAGTTCTTCAGCCAGATCCCCGCCCTTTAAATATAAAATTCCATTTTTTATTTCGTGATTCTGTTTTTTAGCAACTTTTTTACGTGTCCATTTTACGAAATCATCCATTTTTGTAACAGCCCTACTCACTATAAAATCAAATTCACCATTTACTTTTTCAGCCCTAATATGCTCAGCTTTTACATTCTTTAAATCCAATTCATTGGCAACTTCTTTAACAACTTTAATCTTTTTCCCAATAGAATCGACCAAATGAAAATTGCTTTCAGAAAATAATATTGCCAAAGGAATTCCTGGAAATCCTCCACCTGTACCAACATCTAAAATCTTGGCATCGGGTTTCAAAATTTGTACTTTTGCTATTCCTAAAGAGTGTAATACATGACGAACATACAGTTCATCTATATCATTTCTCGATATGACATTGATATTAGTATTCCAATTTTTATACAGGTCTTCTAATCTTGAAAACTGGTCTATTTGCTTATCGGATAAATTATCAAAATACTGTAATAAAGCTTCCATAAGTTAAACTTTCAAACAAAAATACAATTAAAAATATTATCATTATTTTTAAGATAATTTCAATTTACATCTAAAAAACAATTAAATTTGTAAATTCAGCACATCTTTCATCAACTTAATTTTTACACAATGCAAGAAGTTAAATTCGTTACAAGAGATAAAACAAAATTCTTTAGAATACTTAACAAACGAGTTAATGATTATTTTAAAGAAAATCATATTAAAAAAACCGGTAACTGGAAATTATATACCAAAGCAATCATCATGTTTGCTTTATTTTTAATTCCGTTAATAATTCTTTTAACTGTTGATATGCCAAATTGGGGTCGATTATTATTAACTATATTAATTGGTATTGGCATGGCAGGAGTTGGAATGAATGTGATGCACGATGCTAATCACGATTCTTTTTCAAGTAAAAATTGGGTTAATAAACTTATGG
>DAOUPQ010000059.1 GCA_030626085.1 Flavobacteriia bacterium | reverse complement strand
TTTATTTTAAAGAATTTTCATTGAATGGAGAAAAATTAGAAAAAAAAGAAGATGAAGAATTTTTATTCGACACAAAAACCAAAAAACACATTTTAACTTATTACTTTACAAAAAATGATACTATTTTAGACTTAAAATTTGTTATACCAAATAATGAAATACCTGATTTACAAATTATTGAAGTTTCGTATGACCTATTTAAAAATAATCACATCAAAAGTATCATGGCAAACATTCAGCCCAGAAATGAAATTATGATGCCTGCACCTTTTGTTTTAAATGATGCCGTGGTTGTTAAAAAAGATATAAAATTTAATCAGAAAAATTAAGATGTGAATTTAACACCTTAAAAATTCATTATATTTGCTTTTGCAATAAAATAACAATGGTTAAAAGCAAGAAGAGAAACAGAATAAAAGAAAAACTCACTCACAAATATCGCTTTGTTGTATTAAATGAAGATACTTTTGAAGAACGTTTTTCATTTAAACTAAATCGATTAAATGCCTTTGTTTTTGGAGGCTTATTTTCAATATTTCTGATAGCATTAACAACAACGCTCATTGCTTTTACTCCTTTAAAAGAATATATTCAGGGATATTCTTCTACAGAAATTAAAAAAGAATCTTCTGCTTTAGTGTTTAAAGTAGATTCTTTACAACAAATTCTTTCAGTAAATAATTTGTATATCAAAAACATTCAACAAGTACTAACAGGAGAGATCAAAGAAGTAAATTTTAACAAAGACTCTGTGATGGAACAACTTCGTTTAGAAGATGTTGATCTGGCACCTTCATCAATTGATTCGGCTTTTAGAGAAGTAATTGAACGCGAAGAGAAATTTAGTATTTTTGAACAGGCCACTAAAAAAACCGAGATTGTTTTTTTATCTCCTATTAAAGGGAAAATTACCCAAGGATACATTCCAAAAGAAAAGCATTTTGCTGTTGATATTGCTGTTGATAAAGATACACCGGTTAAATCAGTTGCAAATGGCACAGTAATTTTTACTGGATTTACTGCCGATACGGGTTATGTGATCATTATTGAACATCTAAATGGTATCATTTCAGTTTATAAACACAATGCCTCTATCTTTAAAGAGCAAGGTGATTTGATCAAAGCAGGTGAAGTAATTGCTACTGCAGGATCTACAGGCGATTTTTCTACGGGAACCCATTTACATTTTGAGCTATGGGACGGAGGTTATCCAGTTAATCCAAATAATTATATTGATTTTGAATAGATCAGTCTAAAATCTAATAAATAAATGATACCAAAATCTTTTTTTTCAAAAATATATGCTAAACATATTGCTAAAAAGGTTTATAAATGGACTGATAATCCTTTTGAAACTCAAGAAAAACTTTTTGAAAATCTAATATTCGATGCTAAAAACACTTCGTTTGGTAAAGATTTCAAATTTCAGAATATTAAATCTTATAACGATTTTAAAAAATCAGTACCTATTTCGAATTATGAAGTCTTAAAAACCTATATAGAAAGAGTTAGAAAAGGAGAATCTAATGTTTTATGGAGCGGAAAACCATTGTATTTTGCTAAAACATCGGGAACAACTTCAGGGTCAAAATATATTCCAATTTCAAAAGAATCTATGCCATACCACGTTAGTGCCGCGAAAGAAGCATTACTGCTGTATATTTATCATACAGGTAAAGCTGATTTTATTGATGGAAAAATAATCTTTTTACAAGGAAGTCCGATTATTGATAAAGTAAATGATATTAAAATAGGGAGATTATCAGGTATTGTTGCACATTATGTGCCAAAATATTTACAAAAAAATCGTTTGCCAACTTGGGAAACCAATTGTATTGATGATTGGGAAACAAAAGTAAATACTATTGTTGATGAAACGGTTGTTGAAGATATGCGTTTGATTAGTGGAATTCCATCATGGGTGCAAATGTATTTTGAGAAGATCATTGAAAAAGAAGGAAAAAACGTTAGCGAGGTTTTTCCAAATTTTAGTTTGTTCGTTTATGGTGGTGTCAACTATGAACCATATAGACAAAATACGGAAAATTTGATTGGCAAAAAAATAGATTCAATTGAGATGTTTCCTGCTTCTGAAGGATTTTTTGCTTATCAGGACACCAATTACGATAATAAAAATTCTATAAAAAAGGACGGAATGTTACTTTTATTGAATCATGGAATTTTTTATGAATTTATTCCTGCTGCTGAATTTTTTAATGAAAATTCAACCAGAATTACAATTAAAGATGTTGCATTAGGTGTAAATTATGTTATGATCATTTCAACCAATGCCGGGCTTTGGGCTTATAATGTTGGTGACACAATTGAATTTACTTCTTTAAAACCATTTAGGATTATTGTTACCGGAAGGATCAAACATTTTATTTCGGCATTTGGAGAACATGTCATTGCCAAAGAGGTAGAACAAGCATTGCAAGAATCTTTGATAAACACACAATTAAAGGTAAATGAATTTACGGTAGCTCCACAGGTTAATCCAACAAATGGCGAATTACCTTACCACGAATGGTTTATTGAATTTGAAAATGAACCTGATAATTTAAATGAACTTGTTAAAAAAATAGATGGGAAAATGCAAAAACAAAATTCCTATTATCTTGACTTAATAGATGGAAAGATCTTACAAACATTGAGAATCACTAAAGTTTCCAAAAATGGCTTTAAAGATTATATGAGATCAATTGGGAAATTAGGTGGTCAAAATAAAATTCCTCGTTTATCAAACGATAGGAAAATTGTTGATGAATTGAAGACATATTAAATTCTTCTTAAAAAGTAAAATTGCTAAAAAACTCTAACCAAGAGTAATTTTGTATTTATTAGCATTAAATTTTCAGTAGTGTAAATACCATTAAACCCCAGAATATCCAGAAAACTCAGGACTATATCCACAATTTGGATAAATAAATATTTGCATGACTAAAATCAATTATTAAATTTATTATGATTTTTCTTATGACTACAAAAAGTCAAGATTAATCCATAAAAAAAGCCTATCAATTTTTGATAGGCTTTATTTTTAAAAAGTATATGATTAAATATTAAATTACTTTAACATTTACTGCATTCATTCCTTTTTTACCTTCCTGTAGATCGAATTCAACAACATCACCTTCACGAATTTCATCGATTAAACCAGAAATGTGTACAAAATGTTCTTTGTTTGAACCTTCTTCTGTTATGAATCCAAATCCTTTGGAGTCATTGAAGAATTTTACTGTTCCTTTACTCATTGTTATAAATTAAAAATTAATTGAGGTGCAAAGATACGATTTTCTTTTGAAAAGGAATAATTATTTTAATTGTTTAAATACACTCAATAAAATTGCTGTAGCCATTGCAACATTTAAACTTTCAGCTTGTTGATCTTTACTAAAATGGGGAATTGTGATTTTGTGAGAAATAAATTTTTCAATAGATTGAGAAATTCCGTTGGCTTCATTTCCCATAACCAATATGGCATTAGATTTGAGTTTTGATCTGTAAACATTTTCGCCTTCTAAAAATGCACCATATATTGATCGCGTATCATTCTTTAAAAACAAATTAATATCAGTATAAATTACAGGTAATCTTGATAAAGACCCCATTGAGGCTTGTACAGTTTTAGAGTTATAACAATCAACTGTACTTTTTGAGCAAACTAATTGATCAACACCAAACCAATCGCATAAACGTATAATGGTTCCTAAATTACCGGGATCATTTATATCGTCTAAAGCGAGTGTTAACCCGTAATCTTTAATTTCTTCATACTCAGGAATTTCAAAAATGCTAACAATTTGATTAGGAGACTTATAATTGCTAATCTTTTTTAATTCGGCTTGTGAAACGATCTGTAAATTTTCTACGTTATATATATTAGTATAATCATCTGTTGCAAAAAGAAATTTAACTGTAAATTCAGATCTTAAAAATTCATTAACAGTTTTTATACCTTCGGCTACAAATAAATTATGTTGCTGTCGGAATTTTTTTTGTTTTAATTGATTTATTAATTTAATTTGATTATTGCTTAACATATAAATAATGTTACTTTTGAATTTAATTCTAAAAAAGTTAATCTTCTTGTCACAAACATATACAAAAATAGTATACTTTGTGTTAATTATCGCATTATTAGCGTCATGTAACACTATTAAGTATGTTGAAGATGGTGAAGATCTACTTCATAAGAATACAGTAGTCGTAAATGATAAAAAATCAAAAGAAGGGAACTTATATAGTTATATAATTCAACGACCGAATCTTTCAACACTCGGTGTGCCTTTACAATTACACTTATATAATTATGGGAATCTTGATTTTGAAAAAACATTTGAAGAATGGTCTTTAAACCATCCTAATAAATATAAACGCTACAACAATTTATTTTCTGAAAAACAAACAAGATTAATTTATAAATATGATAAAGGCTTTAATAATTGGTTTTTAAAAAAAGGACAAGCTCCTGTAATTTATAATTCAATTAAAACTGAAAAAACAATTAATTCTTTTAAAAAATATTATTTTTCAAATGGTTTTTTTGAAGCAAATATTGATTTTGAAGAAATTCAGACTAGTGAAAAACAAAAAGATGTAATTTATAAAATAACAACCGGAGATCAATATTATATTGATACTATTGAAAGTAAAATTCCTTCACCGGTTCTCGATTCCATTTATAATAATAATATTAAAGACTCTTATCTAAAAAGTGGTAATCCATTTGTTTTTAATGATTTTGAATTAGAAGAGAAAAGGTTATTTAATTTATTTAGAAACTCGGGTGTTTATCATTTCAATTCAAATAATATTGGTTTTTGGACCGATTCCAGCAAGGTTACTCATTATAAAGATATTGTATTAAAAATTCCCGATAGGGTTATTACAAAAGGAGATAGTACTTATTTTGTACCTTATAAAATCCAAAAGATCAAAAACATAAACGTATATACTGATTTTGATACTGCAAATAAGGATATTAAGCCAAATGATTCTATTACCTATGAAGGAATTAACTATTATGCTGTTAATGAATTAGAATATAGTCCAAAGTATCTTTCAAATTCAATTTTTATTAAACCAGGTGAAATTTATAAAGATGAAAATACTGTTTTAACACGCAATCATTTACGAAAATTACAGAATTTTAAATCGTCAATTGATATTAGATATCAAGAAAATGACGATGAAACACTTACAGTAAATATTTACTTGATTCCAATAAAAAAATATGCTCTAACTTTTGATTTAGACGCAACAACTTCAAATATTAAACCTTTTGGTATCCTGGGCAAATTTTCATTTATAGATAATAATTTATTTAAAGGTGCTGAGATTCTTGAACTCTCTTTTCAAGGTTCGTTTTTAAATGTTTCTAATGATGCATCTGATGCTTCTGGTTTTTTTAACGCCTGGGAATTGATCACCAATGCGTCATTAACGATTCCTCGAATATTTTTCCCAATTGATACTAAAAGTATCATTCCAAATTATATGTCACCACAAACCAGAATTGATCTTTCATTTGGTATGCAAAAAAATATTGGATTAGACAGGCAAACATTTACAACCGGTTTGGGTTATAATTGGCGAAGTTCTAAAAGATTGGGGCATAAATTTGATATTTATAATTTACAATATATCGAGAATAAAAATATTGATAGTTATTTTATAGTGTATAGTTCAGAATATGACAAATTAAATGACGTATATATGGATCATAATTTGGGTGGCGGAGATCCACTACCAAATGATTATGACACTATAAATGATTTTATTGAATTTGCATTAGATCCTGCAAATGATTTTGAAGACATATATTCGGATGATTATGATACTGTATCTGATGTTAATGAACGTAGAGATATTCTTATTGAAAATGTATTAGTACCTGTTATATCTTATAGTATTAATTACAATACAAAAGAAAACTTTAAAGATAATAACTTTTATTTTTTAACGGGTAGAATTGTTTCATCAGGAACCATAACAGCACAATTGGCAAGCAAAGAAAATGAAAATGGTCAAAAAGTTTTATTTGGAGTTCCCGTTGCGCAGTATATAAAAGCAGAAGTAGAATTTAAAAAATATTGGGATTTTTCAAATAATAATATTTTTGTTTTTAGAACTTTTATAGGTGCTGCTTTTCCCTTTGGGAACTCAAGTAATATTCCTTTTAGCCGTAGTTATAATGCAGGAGGGTCAAATGATATTAGGGCCTGGCGAACTTTTGATCTTGGTCCGGGTGGAGAATTAAATAATCTTGAATTTAACGTAGGTACATTTAAAATGGTAACTAATTTTGAATATCGTTTTAAAATGATGAATAATATCTATAGTGCTTTGTTTGTTGACATTGGTAATATTTGGGATATTACCAACTCAAATCTTGTTTCAGAAGCAGGCAAGTTTACTGGATTTGATTCTTTAAAAAATTCGGCCATTGGTTCAGGATTTGGTATAAGATATGATTTTAGCTTTTTGGTTTTCCGATTTGATATCGGATTTAAAACTTATGAGCCTTATTTAATTGATCAAAATAAATGGTTGACCAATTATAATTTTGGGAATGCTGTTTATAATATAGGTATCAATTACCCATTCTAAATTCATTTTATTTCTTATTTTTGTATAATGTATTAATTCTTATAAAAAATTAAAAAAATGTCAAAAAAAATTAAAACAGGTGTCGTTTCAGGTAACGATGTTCAAGAAATATTTAAACTGGCTAAAGAAAAAAGATTCGCTCTTCCGGCTGTTAATGTTATTGGGTCAAGTTCAATAAATTCAATTTTAGAAACAGCTAAAGAATTGAATGCTCCGGTAATTATTCAATTTTCAAATGGAGGAGGTCACTTCAACGCAGGAAAAGGATTAAGTAACGAAAATCAAACAGCTGCTATTGCTGGTTCAATTGCTGGGGCACAACATATTCATACAATGGCAAAAGCTTATGACATTCCTGTTATTTTACATACAGATCACTGTGCAAAAAAATTATTACCATGGATTGACGGTTTGTTAGATGCCGGTGAAGAATTTTATAAAGAAAATGGAATACCTTTATTTAGCTCTCATATGATTGACCTATCAGAAGAACCAATTGAGGAAAATATTGAAATTTCTAAAAAGTACTTAGAGAGAATGAGTAAAATTGGGATGACTTTAGAAATCGAACTAGGAATTACCGGAGGTGAAGAAGATGGTGTAGATAATACCGATGTGGACTCTTCAAAATTATATACTCAACCCGAAGAAGTTGCCTATGCCTATGAAGAACTTAAGAAAATTAGTGATAATTTCACAATCGCTGCCTCTTTTGGTAATGTTCATGGTGTTTATAAACCTGGAAATGTGAAATTAACACCTAAAATATTAGATAATTCTCAAAAATTTATTGAAAAGAAATTCAATACTGAAAAAAATCCTGTAGATTTTGTATTTCATGGAGGATCTGGCTCAAGTTTAGAAGAAATAAGAGAAGCAATTGGGTATGGTGTTATTAAAATGAATATTGATACTGATACTCAATATGCATATATGACAGGAATCAGAGATTATATGGCTAAAAATAAAGATTATCTTAAAGGCCAAATTGGCAATCCTGATGGTGACGATGTTCCAAACAAAAAATATTATGACCCAAGAAAATGGGTAAGAGAAGGCGAACTTACTTTAAAAACACGCTTAAAACAAGCTTTTGAAGATTTAAATAATATTAATACTTTGTAAAAAAGAAGGGAGAATCTAAAGTTAGGTTCTCCTTCTTTTTTTATTATCTTGCCAAACTGTTTTTAACAATTAAAAGCATTTTTTATGAGTTTATGGTTTAAAAGAAAAGATAAAGGAATCCAGACATCTACTGAAGAGAAAAAAGATGTTCCAAAAGGATTATGGTATAAAACACCTAGTGGAAAAGTAATTGATTCTGATGAATTAAAAGATAATTTATATGTAAGTCCTGAAGATGGTTATCATGTAAGAATTGGAAGTGCAGAATATTTTGAAATATTTTTCGACAATAATACATTTAAAGAATTAGATGAAAAACTTACCTCCAAAGATCCATTAAGATTTGTAGACACTAAAAAATATACTGATCGATTAAAGGAAGCGTATAAAAAAACTAATTTATATGACGCTGTTAGAACTGCAGTTGGCAAATCATTAGGTAAAGACCTGGTTATTGCGGCAATGGATTTCTCTTTTATTGGGGGTTCAATGGGAAGTGTAGTTGGTGAAAAAATTGCCCGGGCAATAAATTATTCAATAAAAAAGAAAATACCTTTTTTAATGATATCAAAATCCGGTGGAGCTCGAATGCAAGAAGCATCATTATCATTAATGCAATTGGTTAAAACCTCGGCAAAATTGGCGCAATTGGCCGAAGTAAAAATTCCTTATATTTCTTTGAGCACTGATCCAACAACAGGAGGTATAACAGCTTCTTATGCAATGTTAGGCGATATTAATATAGCCGAACCTAAAGCATTAATTGGGTTTGCCGGTCCGAGAATTGTAAAAGACACTACCGGTAAAGATCTTCCTGAGGGATTTCAGCGATCAGAATTTTTATTAGAACACGGATTTTTAGACAAAATCATTGAAAGAAAAGATTTAAAAAAGCAAGTTAATTTATATATTGATCTGATCCAAAATTTACCGATTAGAAAATAATATTTTGAAATTAAAAAGTAAAAAAACTCCGAAATGAATCAACATTACGGAGTTTTTTAATTAACCTAACCTAAATTTATATTAACGTTTTATTTTACTTAAATGGATCTCGATTTCTTTACCGTTAATTGTAGCAATAGCAAGATCATCACACTCTCCATTTCCATAATCCAACAGAATACTTTTACCTCCACTTTCAATTTTAGTTTTTCCACTAACAATAAATCTACACGACATTTCTCTGCGTAATGGCTCAATGATTATTGCAGTTCTATTTGTACCATCTTTTTTTGTAATTGACCATTTTCCGGTTATTAAAAAAACATTATCGCCCCATACACTAGATCCTACACCTTTAATCCATTCTCTAACCCTTTCCCCATTTACAGTTACAAAGGTTTCATCTTCCCATATAATTTTTATGTTTTTATTTATCGTAGCTTCAGGATTGCCATTTTCATTAAATCGTATTCTAATTTTGTTTATTGTGCCTTCAACCTTTTTTCCATTAAAATAAAAATTGTCAAAAGCATAATCTATGGATACTGATAATTCAGAAATATTGTAATTATACTCCATATTAATTATACCACTAACAATATTTCCATTTTTTGTTTCACATCCATCACCAAAATCAATGGTTATTTTTTTATTATCTTTAGTTATTACTTTAGTAATTGTAGCACAATTAGGAATAAATTTATTTTTAACATCTATACCTTTTGCGGCAGTTTGATTTTCTTCGTTATAATAAACATCTTCAATAATTGCATTAATGCCTTCTGAAACATTGTCAATTTCTGTTTGTTCGATTGCACTAGCTTCATCTAGTTGAAACCCATTTTCATCTATATAAATACCATCATTCTGACAGCTTATCAACATAAAAGTTGAAAGAATTATGGAAAAAACACTAGTCTTAATTAATTGTACATTTTTTGTTTTCATAGTAAATATTTTAAGTTTTTCTTTTTTAAACGCAATTACTGATTATTTGTTATGCATCTTTGACGGAAAAGATCTGATAAGGTTTAATCCGTAAAGTAATAAAGATAAATAATTGCCAATCAAAATATTAATTATACCTTTGCCGCCTGATACAAAAAAATAGTATCTATTGTACATAAAAATTATTAATCAAATTTAATGTTAGCATGTATTTAACAGCAGAAAAAAAGAAAGAGATTTTCAAAAAACATGGAAAATCTGAAAATGATTCAGGTAATTCAGAAGGACAAATTGCATTATTTACTTATAGAATTGGTCACTTAACTGAACACTTGAAAAGAAATCGTAAAGATTTTAACACACAACGTTCACTGGTAAAATTAGTAGGAAAACGTAGAGACCTTTTAGATTATTTAATGAAAAAAGATATCGTGAGATATCGTGTAATAGTTAAAGAATTAGGGTTAAGAAAATAATTTTATTGAGAGGCTTTATGCCTCTCTTTTTATTCTGTTCAAAAGGTAATTCATTGGCAAACTTCATTTACAACACAACTACAAAGTTTAACCATG
>DAOUPQ010000119.1 GCA_030626085.1 Flavobacteriia bacterium | reverse complement strand
TGTGGACCGGATGGCCTTTTGGTGGTGACTGGACCGATAATAAAACCCTTTTTGCATGGCTTTTTTGGGTAGTAGCTTTTTTTGTACTTCGTAAAAATCCAAAAAATAGATTATGGCCAATTATTGCTATGCTCGTACTCTTTGCCATGTATATGATTCCTCATTCCATGGGAGGTTCTGAATTAAATAATGAAACAGGAAAAATTGAAACCGGTATTAGAGCTTAAAAAAATTCTAGGCTATATTTTCCTGAATTTTTAAACGAATTTCTTTAAGATTTTCTATTAAATCAGTTTTTGTGTCATTATAAAGTGCTAAAAATATATTAAATGATTCCCCTGAATCCAGCTTTTTATTTGCCAAAGATTTCATTGCCTCTGCTCTTACTGCTTTCAATTCTTTTAATATATCTACAAGATTATCTACACCTATTGCTTCTTCAGACTTACTTCTAATATCAAGCAAAGAATTGTAATACATCTCAATATTTTGTTTTTTTCTTCTCTTATATTTGTTTCTAAAGGAAGCAAAAATTCCAAAAAGTACTGCGGATATAGAAATTAACGGCCATATCATTTTTACATATTTTGACCATAAAGGTGGTTTATTTTTATCTATATAATGACGAGTGCCATCATGGATAGGAAAAGACAAAACATGTTTATCATAATCAAAATCGAGTAAATTAAAGTTATTATCCAATTGTATAATACGTGATCTATGCTCTGTCAGAGCCTCAACAATATCATAAACTATTTGATTGCTTAAATCAGTTCTTGCAATTAATATATCTTTAATAGCGATTGTTAAAATAGATTTTTCAGGTTTACCTTTGTAAATATGCATTGGAATTACAAAAGGATAAACACTCATATTCATCAAAGTAAATCCTTCTACCTTAGATCCTTTACCATAATTATCTACATTTCCTAGTGAAAATAATGACCAACCGTGATATGTTAAATTCTTTATTAATGGATTATTTAAATGTGTTAAACCAACATAAACTTTTAAACTATCCGATTCTTTTTCAAATTCAATTTCGTCAAAACTTTTTGATCGTATTTTTCTCTCATCAATATTAAAATTATAATATAAATTTTTGAAAAATAAAGAATCTAGTCTCGACTGATCTTCAAAATATACAATTCCATCATTAAGTAATTCATTTAAATTCTTATAATCAGTTGGCTGATTAGTTAAAATCATCAAAAACCTAGGTAATAATGGAATTACAGTTCTAAAATTTGATTCGATATTTGTTATATTATTTGGTATAATGACCAAATCAACTTTTCCTTCTTTTAATTGTTCTAGTGCAAAATCTTCATCTATTGTATTTTCTGTTTGTAGTATAATACCTGCTTCTTCATTTAAAATATTTCTTAGAGCCGAATCATTAACTTTTGAAGAACTATGCTCAGAAACTTTTAATAATTTTAAACTTCGCTTTTCTTTTGAACAAGAAAATAAAGCTATCATTACAAAAAAAATAACAAAAGTGTATTTGAATTTATTCATTTTATAAAGTTCTTAAATCTATATCCATTTTTTTCGTTTAAAATAAAATAGGGCAATCAATGATAGTACTATCATTATTGAAATCGCTATTGGATATGCATGGGGAAACTTTAGTTCAGGCATATCAGGAAAATTCATCCCATAAATACTAGCTATAAGTGTAGGCGGTAAAAATATTACAGAAACTATAGTAAATATTTTCATGATCACATTTTGACGCATATTGAGTAATCCCATTAAAGTATCTTGTAAATACTCTAATCTCTCAAAATCAAAAGCGGTATAATCAAGTAAAGAATGTATATCTTTTTCAATGATTGAAATATGTTTTTTATACACTTTTTTTGAAAAAAACTCACTTTTGGAAATGGACGAAACTATTCTTTGTTTTCTTAGTATATTTCTCCTCAAAATCATTAACAATTCTTGTAAATGTGTTATTGAATGAATTAAATTTTCTTCTAAGTGTTTATTTTCTTTCAATATTTTACCAAAATCATCTATTTCTTTTGTTATGCTTTCAATGAGATCTATATCAGTTTCAAGAATATTTTCAAAGATCTTAAAGAAAATAATTTTACCATCTAATGAAGAAATCTTTGATTTATCAATATCTTTTTGTAATTCGTCAATGGATAAATGAGAAAGATTGTGAAAAGAAATTAAATAATTATCTTTTAAAATAAAAGAAATTGGTTTACTGATAAAAGAACTTTTACTCCTAATCAAAATACTTGTATTGATAATAAGCTCACTTTCATTTTCTATAAATCTAGCACTATGCCCAATTTTTTTTAAATGACTAAAAGGTGCCATCCTAACATCCAAATATTCTTCTAGTTTTGACAGATCAAAAGACTCCTTAAAAATATCAATCCATAAAACATCCTCAACAGGAATATTTAACACCTCCATTAATTCTGTGGATGTATTCAGTTTTTCTTTTTCTTTGTTAAAATATTTTATTGTAACCATCTTTTGAAAAAATATATTATACTCTTAAAACATAGGTTTATTTAAAGCCTTTAAAACAGCTGGATCTCGTTTATAAACATCTTTATCTATATACATTTCATCATTTTTCCCATAACTAACAGTTCCGTAAAGTAAGTAAATATCTATAGGTTCTTTTAAATTAATTCTTGTGGTTTCACCCGAATCTAAAACTTTATTAATTTTATTCATATCCCATGGATCTCCCATTAAACCCATTAATAATTCCCATTTTTTTTGTAAACGAATGCATCCATGACTAAAAGCTCTATTACCTTTTTTCTCAAATAAACTACGTGAAGGAGTATCGTGTAAATAAACTGAATGCTTATTGGGAAATATAAATTTTACTTGCCCTAAATCATTCCAAGGTCCGGCAGTTTGCCGAATGATAAATGGAAAGTTACCAATTGAATACTGACTGAAATCAATATTATTAGGATCTAGTTTTTTCCCATTTCTATCCATTATGATCATATGCTTGTCATTGAAATATCCGGGATTCTTTTTTAATTTTGGTAAAGTTTCCTTTGTAGCAATAGAGTATGGCAAAGTCCATGTGGGATTCATTTCAATATATTTCATTTCCCCTTTAAAAATTGGTGTTTCATGATTTATTTTCCCAACAATAACTCTTGAATAATAAACTTCTTCACCATTAATGAATCTCTTGATATAGAAACCTGCGATATTAACCATTAAATAATCATCTCCAAACACCGGTGGCAACCATCGTGCTCTTTCCATATTCACTCTTATCTTATCAACAATTTCATCTGCTGATACATTCATAAGTCTTAATGTTCTTGCACCAATTACACCATCTTCAGATGTATTGTGTTTGTCTTGAAATTCGATAACAGCTCTTTCTAAATCTTCATCAAATACATTTGCGTTTTCCAGAACCATTGGAAAACCTTGCTCTAAAACTAAATATTCTCTAACTTTTGCAATTCTATCATCAGTCATTCCTTTCTTTAATGTTTCACCTTCAGGAATTTTATTCCAACCACCATCACTAACAATCTTTCTAAATTTTTTAAGCGATCTTTTACAATTCTTATATATGTAAGTTTGGGGTTTTTCGTTATTTAAAGATTCAATAATTGTATTGTTATTTAAAGAAACAGTCAATAAACTATCAACTCTTATTGGTTTTGTGTTTAATTGTAAATCCCAATCTTTTCTAATTTTTGATTGCTCAACTTTACCGGATGCCAAATGAGAAGCATATAGAATATACGCATCTGTTAGGATCAGATCTAATTCTACAGCATCTTCTTTATTTAATTTCTTGTGGTTTGATTTGGTTAGATTTTCAATTATTTCTATATGATAATCAGAAGGGGTTAAACCTTCATCATAAGCCGATTGAATAGCTGCTATCAGATCTTTTCTGTCTTTTTCGTCTTTCCAGGCTAGTTCAAATTCTCTATTTAAATAAAAATCTGATAAAACTTTTTGTGATAAAAGAACAATTCCAGCTGCTGAAATTGATTTATTCTTAACTTTTTCTTCAATGATCTGTTTTGATGAAGAATTTTGTGAAATCAATGTATTTACATTAATTAACACAAAGAGCAAAATGCTTAATCTTTTCATTTATAGGATTTTAATTAATTCTTGTTCCTTGCAAAGAAATGAAAAAATAATCAACCTCCAAAATTCTCCGGTAATAGAATAGCTGTTACCTCACCTGTTACTGTTACAACCCCATCAACAAGCACATTGATCTTTGTTTTAACTTTGCGTTTTGCAGCCACAATCAATTCACCAGTGATAACTAATTCTTTACCAAGTGGCGTTGGTTTTAAATAATTTACATTTAATTTACCGGTAACAAATCTGGGTGAATTTCCCTCTTTGAGCTCTATCTTATTTTCTTGTGCATAAAAAATTGCAGCTGAGCCTGTGCCATGGCAATCGATCAACGATGCTAATAAACCACCATAAACAAAACCTTCAATGGCAATATGATGATCTTTTGGTGTAAATCTGCTTATTGTAAAATTATTTTCTAAATAGGTTTTTAAATGAAGTCCTTCATCATTTAACCTACCGCATCCATAACAATGAGAAAAATCATCATCATATAGATCTTGAATTGGTTTTATTAATTTCATATTTATCTATTTAAAATAACTAAATCCTTTATTTGGGTCAATTGCTAATAATGTTTCGTAAATTAATCTAATCACATTTTCCACATCATCTTTATGCACCATTTCTACAGTAGTATGCATATAACGAAGTGCTAAAGAGATCAATGCCGAAGGTACGCCTCCATTTGAATAAGCAAAAGCATCAGTATCTGTTCCGGTTGCTCTGGAGGAAGCCATACGCTGAAAAGGAATCATATTTTTTTCGGCAGTTTCAATGATCAGTTCCCTTACATTATTTTGAACGGCAGGAGCATATGAAATTACCGGTCCGTCTCCCGATTTTGTTTCACCTTCTTTCTTTTTATCGATCATAGGTGTGGTAGTATCATGGCAAACATCAGTAACTATCGCTAAATCTGGTTTTATGGTATGTGTGATCATTTCAGCACCACGTAAACCAATTTCTTCCTGTACTGAATTGGTAATGTATAAACCAAAAGGTAATTTTTTCTTATTTTCCTTCAATAATCTGGCAACTTCTGCTATCATAAACCCGCCAATTCTGTTATCTATGGCACGACAAACAAAATTGTTTTTGTTTAAAATAAAAAATTTATCAGGATAAGTAATTACACAACCTACATGAACACCTAATTTTTCAACTTCTTTATTAGTTTTACATCCTACATCAATAAAAATATTATCTAATTTTGGTGGTTCTTCTTTGCCTTTTAAACGTGTATGAATTGCAGGCCATCCAAAAATTCCTTTTACGATCCCTTTTTTAGTATGAATATTTACTCGTTTAGAAGGCGCTATCTGATGATCACTACCGCCATTTCTTATCACATAGATCAATCCTTCATCAGTAATATAATTCACATACCAGGATATTTCATCGGCATGTCCTTCAATAACTACTTTATACTCCGAATCCGGATTAATAACACCCACAGCTGTACCATAATTATCTGTAATAAAAGTATCTACATAAGGTTTTAGGTAATCCATCCAAATTTTTTGACCTTCAGATTCGTAACCTGTTGGTGCAGCATTATTTAAATATTTTTCTAAGAAATCAATTGATTTTTTATTGAGTATCTTTTGTTTTATCATGATCTTTAATTTTTTACTAAAATAAGAAGTTCTTACATGGAATCCAAAACACAAAAGGTTTAAAAAAATTATTAATGATTTAACCGTTAATAAACTAACATATGCTTAATTTTGGACTGATTTTTGAGCTATCTGATTGCCATGAAAAATAT
>DAOUPQ010000070.1 GCA_030626085.1 Flavobacteriia bacterium | reverse complement strand
AGATGTAAAAATAACAAAAAGATTCGGTCCACATTTATTTTCAGTTGCTTCTCCATTCCAATCATCAATTGTTCCTAATTCAATTCTCATGGTATAAGTATTTCCATCCACATGAGTTTTGTAATTAAAGTCACCTGGGATTGGAGCTCCATTGCCTTTAGCAAAAGGAATATCATCATAATCTGTACTTACATTTATCTTTAAATTTTCCAATTCACTTGCTTTAAAGCCAATTGCAGAATAAACTTTAATATAAAGATATTCATTATCATTTGTTATTTTTACATCTCCAATAACATTTTCTTTACTTCCAGCATTAAGTGGACAATCATTAATATCTCCACAAGAATTCAACATCGCTTTCTCAGCAGCATCTTTGGTTAAAGCTGTGAAAGGCATAACAGTAGCCTCCGGATCTGTAGGATCGATTCGACTTTGTTCGCAAGAATAAAAGGACAAGGTAATTAATAATACGGCACTAAATAATAGCGTAATTTTTTTCATAGCAAGGGATTTTTAGCAATTAATAATATGAAAATATGCAAAAAATAAAACGAAATACAACTAAATAAAGATAAAAATTTATTGCTGAAGCTTATAAAAGACTTATTATAAGCTCATTAAAAAATCAATTCCATACCCACCATTCGGCTTTTACACCAAAATAGTAGCCCCATTGTTTAGGTCCGGTAAATTCGAGATAAGGAGAATACATTGTTTCTTTTGCAAAATCATTATACCTTGCAACAGATGCAACAAATCTTAAATGAGGCCTTGCCCACACATCCCTTTTCCCTGTAGGAACATAGATTGGAGCAATACTAAATTTCGTCATGCTCGCAGCAGGATTCTGACCATCTTTTCGTTGAGAATAATGTAATTCAGCAAGTAAATGAAAATAATCATTGATAAAGAACTCATTTCTAACTCCAACGGTAAAATCCAGTTTTCTGTTAAAAACTTCTTTACCAAAATAAGTAATGGCCTTGTGATCTGATTCTGCAGCACCTTTACTTTTTGTTAAAATTACATATCCGTTAAGGGCATATTTTTCAGAAAAATTAAGTAAAAAATGATTGACCAAAGCAATGGAATAAGCACCTTTAAAACTAAGTGAGAGTGTATCGGGAGCACCGTAAGTAAGCGATGTTTTAGAAATACCCCCATCGCCCCCATTTGCAATTCCCGTACCATATCGCAAAGAAAAATGATTGAAGGATCCCGGATTGATCTTTTTAAGATCTAATTGATGTCTTATTCCAACAACATATCCCTTATCTGAAGGGAAATTTAATATAACATTAGTGGTATCGTTTTCAATCTCAGTATCCGAATCTGCATCTTCCATATGATGGAATTCTCCTAAAAAAGTAAGCGTATTCTTTTCATTTAATTTCAAATCATGTTCAGCAATATATACGGTGCGTTGTCGAAGAGCTGCACTAGGTGTTCCGGATTTAATATTCAAATAGAAATAAGGAGGAAGTGTTGCAGTTGTATCGGTAGATGCAACAAAAGTTGTAGCAAACCGAGTGTTTTTATACTCAATCCCAAAACCTTGCCCTGAATGATCATTAAAATAAAAATGATCGGCAATATGAACATCTTCACCTCTATATAACCTGGCTCCAACCCATATACTTAGGGGCTTGCCAAGAATATTTCTGGCTTGAACAAATAACTCGGGAATTGCAAAAGCCAAACCTCCCAAACTTGTTGTTGTACTGTTACCTATAGAGGATAAACTATGCGTATAAGCGGCAAATCTTACTTGTGCACTAATTATTGTACTATCACCATTTTGAGGACTAAAATGAAATGCGGGTGCAATCTCCAGATAATCCTGTTCTTCCAATCGCCCACCGATACTCCCCATATTATTTAAATTCAAACGTCTGCCTATCGAACCCTTATTTTCAAAAGACCAGTCAACTCCTATTCTTCCATATGATCCTAATGAGACTTTTTTATTGCTTACATTTTGATATGATATTTGCGCATTTAATGAAGTAAGAAATAAAATAAAAAGCATTAACAATACTATCTTATTCTCATAAATATAAGGGTAATAAAATTTTGAATGGCTGGTCATAAACCAAAAATACAACTTAAGCAGCAGTTTTACAATAAAAAAACCATCGGTATCAAAATTTAGAAACCGATGGAAGCAATATAATTATTATTATTTGATTATATCTATTTCAATATTAATCAAGTTTTGTCATGGCAGTCATCGATTCTCTTAACTCGTAACCAATAATTTCTACCGGATGATAACGAATTTGTTCATTAACAGCAATTATTGTTTGATTATCAACAGTGTTATCTTTCTCCTTACCATATTTTTTCCCAATTACATCAGTATCAATCTCCTCCATAAAATCACCCAATAGCGGTTTGCAGGCATGATCAAATAAATAACAACCATACTCTGCTGTATCGGAAATTGTTCGATTCATTTCGTATAATTTCTTACGAGCAATCGTATTTGCAATAAGTGGAGTTTCATGGAGCGATTCATAATAAGCCGACTCATCTATAATTCCTGATTCAGTCATCGTTTCGAAAGCCAATTCTACACCGGATCTTACAAAAGCAACCAATAAAACACCATTGTCAAAATATTCTTGTTCAGGAATTTCCCGTTCTGTAGCTGTTGTTTTTTCAAATTCTGTTTCAGCTGTAGCAGCTCTCCAGTTTAACAGATCTTTATCATCATTAGCCCAATCTTTCATCATCGTTTTAGAAAACTCTCCAGACATGATATCATCCATATGTTTTTGGAATAATGGTCGCATAATATCTTTTAATTCTTCCGAAAGTTCATACGCTTTTATTTTAGCAGGGTTAGAAAGTCTGTCCATCATATTAGTAACTCCACCATGTTTTAAAGCCTCAGTGATGGTTTCCCATCCGTATTGTATCAAATTGGCAGCATATTCTGGTTCAATTCCCTTCTCAATCATTTTATCAAAACTCAAGATAGATCCAGTTTGAAGAACACCACATAATATAGTTTGTTCGCCCATAAGATCAGATTTTACCTCTGCCACAAAAGACGATTCTAAAACTCCTGCTTTATCCCCTCCGGTAGCAACAGCATAAGCTTTTGCTTGTTCTAATCCTGTGCCTTTCGGATCATTCTCAGGATGTACTGCAATTAATGTTGGCACTCCAAATCCGCGTTTATATTCTTCTCTAACTTCAGACCCTGGTGATTTTGGAGCCACCATGATCACAGTTAAATCATCACGAACTTGCATACCTTCTTCAACAATATTAAATCCATGCGAATAAGATAAGGTAGCGTCTTTTTTCATCAAAGGCATTACGGCATTGATTACAGAAGTATGCTGCTTATCGGGTGTTAAATTAATTACCAAATCGGCAGTAGGGATCATTTCTTTATAAGTACCAACCTCAAAATCATTTTCAGTTGCCTTCTTATAAGATTGGCGTTTTTCTGTAATAGCGCTTTCGCGAAGCGTATAAGAAATATCCAAACCTGAATCACGCATATTTAATCCTTGATTCAAACCTTGCGCTCCACAACCAACGATTACGACTTTCTTCCCTTTTAAGATTGAAACCCCATCACTGAACTCTGAAGAATCCATAAATCTACATTTTCCGAGCTGTGCTAATTGTTCTCTTAGCGAAAGTGTATTAAAATAATTTGTCATTATTTGTTTTTTAATTTAATTGTTTTCTTAATAATTCTGAAATTTTCATTTCTTCTTTTGTAACTGAAATTCTTCCAGATCTAACAAATTGCATAATTCCGAACGGTAGTAATTCATCATAGAGAGCTTCAATTTCTTCTTTTCTTCCTGATTTTTCTATCACAAAAAATTCAGGTGAAACCGTTACAATTTGTGCATTACTATTTTTAATTATATTTTGTATATGACGCTCATCAAAAAGGAGGCTCGATTTAATTTTAAACAAAGCAGATTGAATATAAATTGATTCTTCATTTGTATGGTAATAAGCTTTGATCACCTCAATTTGCTTTTCAATTTGACCAATAACCTTCTTTACTTTTTCTTCAGTTAAATGCGCAACAATAATTAATCTGGTAACGTTTTCAATTTCTGAGCTCGATGCAGTTAAACTCTCAATATTGATATGTCTTTTTAAAAATATACTTGAAATTCGGTTTAATAATCCTAAATTATTTTCAGTATAAATTGATATGGTATAAATTTGTTTCTTCATTTTGAATTTATTTTAATCTAACATCTGAAACTGTAGCTCCTGTAGGTATCATTGGAAAAACATTACCTTCTTTTTCAACAATAACTTCTAAAAAATATGAATCTTTTGAAGCGATCATTTTTGAAACAGCAACTGATAAATTTTCACGTTTATTAACTCTTTTTGCCTTAATACCATAACCCTCCACAATTGTTACAAAATCGGGGTTAGTCATCACGGTAGAAGCATAACGTTTGTCAAAAAACATTTCTTGCCATTGTCTTACCATTCCTAAAAATTCATTGTTTAAAACTACAATCTTTACAGGTATTTTTGTTTGCATAATAGTACCTAATTCCTGAATGGTCATTTGAAAACCTCCATCACCAATTATTGCAACAACTTCTCTTGAGGGAGCT
Source organism: Flavobacteriia bacterium (assembly GCA_030626085.1). GTDB lineage: Bacteria > Bacteroidota > Bacteroidia > Flavobacteriales > Flavobacteriaceae > Namhaeicola. The sequence goes on along the minus strand of DAOUPQ010000070.1, from coordinate 4,326 downwards.
CCTAATTTTGCACCTACAGAAGCAGGTAAACTGAAGCCCATTGTTCCTAAACCTCCTGAAGTAACAACACTTCTTGATTGCTTAAAATTAGCATATCTACTGGCAAACATTTGGTTCTGACCTACGTCGGATACAATAATTGCTTCTCCTTTAGTTTCTTTATTTATTGCATTGATCACTTCACCCATTGTTAATTTTTCCTTTGTTGGGTTTATTTCAGGATGAATAATCACCTCGTGCTCAATCTTACGTAAATCTTTAAATTCCTGATGCCATTTCTTATTTATATTCGAGTTGATCAACGGATTTAAAGCTGCCAAAGTTTTTTTAACAGTTCCTAAAACGGCAACATTTGTTTTAACATTTTTATCAATCTCAGAAGGATCAATATCAAAGTGAATTACTTTGGCTTGTTTGGCATAAGTTTCTAAATTTCCGGTCACACGATCGTCAAAACGCATTCCAATTGCAATAAGAACATCGCATTCATTGGTTAAAACATTAGGTGCATAATGTCCGTGCATACCCACCATTCCCATATTAAATTCATGTCCAGTTGGTATTGCTGATAAACCTAATAAAGTTGATGCTGCTGGTATATCGGCCTTTTCAATCAGTTCTTTTAACTCTTCTTCGGCATTTGCCAATATAACACCTTGACCAAAAATAATAAATGGTTTTTTTGCTTTATTAATCAGTTCAGCCGCAGCTAAAACCTGAGTTATATCCATTTCAGGAATAGGATTATAACTCCTTATTTTTTTACATTTTTTATATTCAAAATCTAATTCTCCAAATTGTGCATCTTTGGTAATATCAATTAAAACCGGACCAGGGCGACCTGATTTAGCAATATAAAAAGCCTTAGCCAAAACTTCTGGAATTTCAGAAGCTTTTGTTATTTGATAATTCCATTTGGTAACAGTAGTTGACATACTAACAATATCAGTTTCTTGAAATGCATCACTTCCTAAAAGATTAGAACCAACTTGCCCGGTAATGCAAACAACAGGTGTTGAATCAATTTGCGCATCAGCAATACCAGTCATTAGATTTGTTGCTCCAGGACCTGAAGTTGCGATAGCAACACCTACTTTTCCCGAAACTCTTGCATAACCTTGAGCTGCATGTATTGCTCCTTGTTCATGACGTGTTAGTACATGATGGAGTCTATCCTGATATTTGTAGAACTCGTCATATACAGGCATAATTGCACCACCAGGATATCCGTAAATCAAATCAATACCCTCAGCCAACAAACTCTTTACTACTGCTTCAGCACCTTTAATTTTTAAAGGTTTTTCTTTTTTAGTTGTTTTTTTGGCTTTTGCTAAAATTTCCATAATCTAAATGTATTTATTATTTTTTTCAGAATTTCCAAAATTAAAAAGTCCCATACTTCTAACTTTTTTATTATTAATGTTCTTTACAATATCCAATATTCATAAAAAGAATATAAAGTATTGATTTATTGAGTATTATAATCTTTTATTTACAAAGTTTAAAATAAAAAAAAACTTCCTGATCTAACGGGAAGTATTTCAAAATATTTATAAAATATACGCCCCTTAACCTCCCCATAATGAAATAAGAATTGAATATATTTTATAATTGTTCATTTTGAACTCTATTAAAGATGTAATTAGGTAACAAAAATATTAAAATTTATTTATTCGCTAATTTTTTTTGAATAATAATTTCTACAGGTTCATTGTATATCTTTGACTCTAGCCATGAAATGATATCCAGATACAAAAATGATCGCTTCTCATATGGGTGATCTTCATAAGGTTTTAATTCATTGTAAAGTTCAATAAATGCATTTTTTAATTGGTGAGGATAAATTGACCCCAGCCCTTTTAAAAATGCAATTATTTTTCGTTGAACTATATGAAGATCATCCATTTTAATTAAAAATCTATAAGTAGATTTTATCAAATAATCTAAATCTTGATCAAAACCTGCTTCATAATGTGCAACTAAATTTAAAATACGACTAAAACAAAGTAGGTCTTCCCTCATTTTTAGCTCTTTGTTGTTAATTATTTTTCCTAAATAAGTTATACAAGCTTCATAATTATCAGTCCCAAAATACATGCTTGCAATTTTGTAATAGAATACCATTATATGATGTTCATCAAATTTCTGTTTATAAGATTCTATTTCTTGTAAAACTTCAGGAATAAATTCTGTGCCTTTGGTGAATTGACCTTCTAAAAAATATAAATTAATTCTGTTTTGATAATATATCAATGAAGCAAGTGATTTTGTATTAACATTGAGTAAAAGATTATTATTATCCATTTCATTTTTAAACGAATTTAATACTTGCTTGAACTTTACACTGTGTTGTATTAAAAATAAAGATTCTAATAAATAATTAATTCCTTTTAAATAAAAAACAGGATTATTCTGTTTCATTTGCGGTTGATCATGAAATAGATCTACCCATTTTTGTGAATATCTGTAACACGAAACAAATTGTTGAGTTATAAAATTATACCACAAATAGGCTTTATACAAAAAAAGTTTTTCTTTATATCCTAGATCTTTTAAATTATAAACTGGTAGATTCGTTTCAAAATAATGTTTGATTTTTTCATAATCTTCGTCACTTCTAACATATCCTTTTTTTAGCATTAGACTATACAGTTGTATAGATAAATTTGAAAATTTACTCAACAATACGGTTTTTTTACTCAACAACTCTGACTGGCTTGTCAGATCATCAGCTCGAGTAATCATACTACGTGTAATATATTGTGATTCAATTACTTTTTCTAATTCTACAACTTCATAAGCAAGATTATTCTCATAATTTTGTAAAGCAAAAATTTTTGTTTTATCCAAAATTTTCAAACTTTGTTTATGTAATCCCTTATAGTACAAAATAGTTGCAAAGTCTAATTGTTCTCTAATTTGATTTTTTATATTATGGTGAGCTGGATTTAACCTTAAACTAATTAATATTTGCTTGTATAAATGAGCTTTAGCATTTGATAATTGCTGTTTTTTAATATTTGTTTTTTTTAAAATAATAGATTCATCAAAGTCATCCAATTTATCCAAAACAGAAAATAATGCCATGAAATTCTTTTCAGAATTTCCGCCTAATCTGCCGGCATAAAGCTTGAATTGCCTCTTTTCTGATTTCGTTAATGACTTTATCAACAAAAAAAGTATATCTTTTTTTACCATAGACATCGTAATATAATCTATTTATACATCTGCTATTTAAGTGATTACATATAACAATAATTCATTGAATATAGTAAACAAAGTAAATAACAATATATTAAATAATACTATCATTTCTATTTTTGATTATTCAAAAGTGATAAAAATTATTTAAAATGAGCAAAGATAAAGTTCAAATATTTGATACAACTCTTAGAGACGGCGAACAAGTACCCGGTTGTAAGTTAAATACTGAACAAAAATTAGTAATCGCAAAACGTTTAGATTTATTAGGCGTTGATGTTATTGAAGCAGGCTTTCCTGCATCAAGTCCGGGAGATTACAATTCGGTTGTTGAAATTTCAAAATTAGTAAAAAATGCTACTGTTTGTGCGCTTACTAGAGCCAACAAAAAAGATATTGAAGCCGCAGCTCAAGCTTTACAATATGCTGTAAAACCAAGAATTCATACCGGAATTGGCACATCTGATTCTCATATTAAATATAAATTCAATTCAACACGCGAACAGATCATTGAAAGAGCAATAGACGCAGTAGCTTATGCCAAATCTTTTGTTAATGATGTAGAATTTTATGCAGAAGATGCGGGCAGAACTGATAATGAATTTTTAGCCAAAGTATGCGAAGAAGTGATAAAAGTAGGTGCTACAGTTTTAAATATACCTGACACTACTGGTTATTGCTTACCCGAAGAATACGGCGCAAAGATTAAATATTTAAAAGAAAATGTAAAAGGAATTGAAAATGTAATCTTATCGTGCCATTGCCATAATGATTTAGGTTTAGCAACTGCTAATTCGATTGCAGGAGTTCAAAATGGAGCTCGTCAAATTGAATGTACGATTAATGGCATTGGTGAACGTGCAGGAAATACTGCCTTAGAAGAAGTAGTTATGATCATGAAACAACATCCTTATTTAAATTTGGATACCAATATCAATACTCAATTATTACACAGCACAAGTCAGTTGGTACAACAAAGTATGGGCATATCTGTTCAGCCTAATAAAGCTGTAGTTGGTGAAAATGCTTTTGCCCACAGTTCAGGTATTCATCAGGATGGAGTGATTAAAAACCGACAAACTTATGAGATTATAAATCCTTTGGATGTTGGTTTAACAGAATCTT
>DAOUPQ010000096.1 GCA_030626085.1 Flavobacteriia bacterium | reverse complement strand
GGAAAAGGAAGAGGTTTGGCATTTATTGATTCATTTCTAAAACGTCAAAAATTATTTAATAGATACGAAGATGTAAATATTTCTATCCCACGAACTGTTGTCTTAAGTACTGAAGTTTTTGATGAGTTTATGGATGAACATGAATTGATACGATTTGCTGCTAAATCAAATGATGATGAGGAAATATTAAATAGATTTATTTCAAAACCCCTCCCGCAATGGGTCATGGATGATATTCAGGTTATTATAAACCATACAAATACCCCAATTGCCGTTCGCTCTTCAAGTGTATTAGAAGATTCACATTATCAGCCTTTTGCAGGAGTATTTGCTACATATATGATTCCTAATGCAGACAAGAAAAAAATGCTTGAGATGGTATCAAGTGCTGTTAAATCAGTTATGGCATCTGCATTTTTTAAAAGTAGTAAGTCTTACTTAAAAGCATCTTCTCATACTGTTGAAGAAGATAAAATGGCAGTTATTTTACAAGAAGTAACAGGCAAACAATATAAGGATGTATATTATCCAAACATATCTGGTGTTGCACGTTCAATTAATTTTTATCCTATTGGTAATGAAAAATCTTTTGAAGGAATAGCAAATATTGCTTTAGGATTAGGAGAAATCATTGTTGGTGGAGGCAGAACTCTGCGTTTTTCGCCATACCATCCTAAAAAAGTGTTGCAACTGTCTTCTCCCGGTACTACCCTACAAGAAACTCAAAAATATTTTTATGGGTTAGATATGAATCCTGAAAGTTATAAAGTATCTACGAGTGAAACAGTAAATAAAAAGAAAATAACCATAAGACAGGCCAAAGATCACGGATCATTAAAATTTGTTGCATCTACTTATGATTTGCAAAATAACATTATAAGACCCGGAATTTTACAGGATGGCCTTAGAGTAATAACTTTTGATAATATTTTAAAATATGATAGTTTTCCGTTAGCTGATATTTTACAAAAGCTATTGCGGGTTGGTCAGCGTGAAATGCGTAATCCTATTGAAATGGAATTTGCCATAAACCTTGATGTTCCTAAAGGTCAGCCTAAAGAATTTAGCTTTTTACAAATACGACCCATTGTTGAAAGTACAGTAGCAACCAGTGTATTGCCTAAGGATTTTAAAGTCTCTGAAACGATTATTTACTCAGAATCTGCATTGGGAAATGGAAATTATGAAGGCATTTGTGATTTTGTTTATGTTAAACCCGATACTTTTAATTCAACAAATACAAGGGAAATTGCAACAGCTGTTGAAAGAATTAATAAAGAGTTCATTGAAAAAAATAAGCATTATATCTTAGTTGGTCCGGGTAGATGGGGGTCGAGTGATCCTTGGTTGGGAATTCCGGTTATTTGGTCTCAAATATCCGCTGCAAAAATAATCATTGAAGCCGGACTTCATGATTTTAGAATTGACCCCAGTCAGGGTACACATTTTTTCCAAAACCTAACTTCATTTAAAGTTGGCTATTTAACCATAAACCCTTTTATGGATGATGGTTATTTTGATCTGGATTATTTAAATGCTCAGGAAGCTGAATTTGAAGATGAATTTTTAAGGCATATTTGTTTTAAAGAACCCCTGACTATTGTGATTGAAGGTAAGAATAATAAAGCTGCAATTTTTAAAGAAGGTTATACCATAAATATTAATAAAGGATCCCTAGAAGAATCTATCGATAAATTGCCGCCTGACGGGTTTATGTGATGAATCTATTTTTTTTCATAATGAATTAAAAACTTGCCATTTTTAATGAATTTTTTAACTATTCAAAATAAAAGTTCTTTGTTTTATTATTTAAATAAAAAATCTTGTTTTTATTGTTAAAATAATATGAAATAGCATTAATTTTACACAGGAATTAATTTATAAAACCGTTTTATAAATCTAACATTTTTTATACTTATAATTATGAAACCAAACGATATATTAAATAATCTTGAAGCCAGACATCCAGGAGAAAAAGAATACTTACAAGCGGTACACGAAGTATTAGAATCTATTGAAACTATATACAATGAAAATCCGCAATACAAAGCGGCTCAAATAATAGAGCGTTTGGTTGAACCTGACCGTATTTTAACTTTTAGAGTTTCATGGGTAGATGATGCTGGTGATGTAAAAGTTAATTTGGGTTATCGAGTTCAATTTAATAATGCCATTGGGCCATATAAAGGCGGTCTTCGCCTACACCCTAGTGTAAATTTAAGTATCCTTAAATTTTTAGGATTTGAGCAAACATTTAAAAATGCTTTAACTACTTTACCAATGGGAGGAGCTAAAGGAGGTTCCGATTTTAATCCTAAAGGAAAATCAGATAATGAAATAATGAAATTCTGTCAGGCTTTTATGCTTGAACTTTGGCGTATAATTGGTCCTAATACTGATGTTCCTGCAGGAGATATTGGTACAGGCGGTAGGGAAATAGGTTATTTGTACGGTATGTACAAAAAATTACAAGTTGAAAATACAGGTATTTTAACCGGTAAAGGTATAAACTGGGGAGGAAGCTTGATCAGACCGGAAGCAACAGGTTTTGGGGCTACCTATTTTACACATGAAATGTTAAAAAATAACAATGATACTTTTAAAGGAAAAGTAGTAACACTATCTGGTTTTGGAAATGTAGCTTGGGGTGTAGCCCTTAAAGTTATTGAACTGGGAGGAAAAGTGGTTACTATTTCAGGTCCTGATGGTTATGTTTACGATAAGGCTGGCTTAGATGCCGATAAAATTGATTATTTGCTAGAGCTTAGGGCTTCAAATAATGATATTGTTTCTCCATATGTGGAAGAGTTTCCTGAAGCAAAATTTGTACCAGGTAAAAAACCTTGGGAAATTCCTTGTGATATTGCCATGCCTTCTGCTATCCAAAATGAATTAAATGGGGAAGATGCTGAACAATTGGTGAAAAATGGTATTAAATATATTGCTGAAGTATCCAATATGGGATGTACACCTGAGGCGATAGACGTATTTCTTAAAAATAAAGTACCCTTTGGACCCGGAAAAGCTGCTAATGCAGGGGGAGTTGCAGTTTCCGGATTAGAGATGTCACAAAATGCTATGAAATTAAATTGGAAACGCGAAGAAGTTGACGAGAAATTACATCATATTATGAGTTCTATTCATATAGCATGCTTAAAATACGGTACTCGTGAAGATGGTTTTGTAGATTATGTAAAAGGGGCCAATATTGCAGGTTTTATCAAAGTAGCCGATGCAATGTTAGATCAGGGTGTAGTTTAATAAATCATTAACATCATTACATTACAAAAGCCTGTCTGTTAGACAGGCTTTTTTTTATGAATTGGTTTTCTCTTATCTTGCGGTATAAATATTTTACTTTTATGCTACAAAATAAGCTGCCGGATCTAAAAACTTACGAATTTAAGGAGGTTCCATTTAAACAAATGATGCAGAATAGAATTTACAATGTCTTAATTGTATGTTCTTATTATGATTTTTATTTATTGGAAGAAGACGGGAGGATTGACGAACAAATATTTGAGGAATATACAGCATTAAATTTAAGAAATCCTCCAAATATTATGCACTCCGGTTCAGCATCAAGTGCCAAATCAATAATGGAAACTGATAATGTAGACCTTGTTATTATTTGGCTTGACTCCGGAAAACGTTATATTGAAATTTCTAATGAGATTAAAAAAAGTTTTCCTTTAATTCCTATAGTTGCACTAAGTCATTATCCTGAAGATCTTCAAAAACTTTTAAAGAAAAATGTTTCAAATAATATTGATTTTGTTTTCCATTGGAATGGGAATGTAAGCATTTTTATAGCGATCATAAAACTGGTTGAAGATCGTATGAATGCTGATAATGATATAAATGAGAGAGGTGTAAAAGCAATATTATTAGTTGAAGATTCAGTACGATTTTATTCAAGGTATGTACCGCTGATCTATAAAATTATTTTTAAACAAACTCAAACTTTTATTCAGGATGGTTTAAACGAACACCGTAAGATCATGTCAAAGCGTGGTCGCCCCAAAGTTTTGATAGCGACAACATATGCGGGAGGGATTGCTTTATTTCAAAAATATAAGGAAAATCTGTTGGGTGTTATTTCTGATGTTACCTATTATAAAAATGGTAAAAAAAATAAACAAGCGGGTTTTGATCTGTTAAAATATGTAAGAAAGTACAATCGGTATTTTCCGGTTTTAATTGAATCGTCAGATCCTAAAAATGAAGCACAAGCATTAGAATTAAAAGCCAAGTTCTTACACAAAGAATCAGAAACATTAGGTTTAGACATTAAAAAATATATCACCAGATATTTTTCTTTTGGTGACTTTGAATTTTGGTGTCCCCAAAAAAAGAAAGTCATAGAAAGATCTAAAAATCTTAGAGAATTTCAAAAGTCACTATCTAGAGTTTCAATAGATTCAATTATTTACCATGCTAAACGAAATGAATTTTCAAAATGGTTAGAATCACGTGCTTTATTTCCATTGGCAAATTTATTTATTAAAGTTGAGGTTGAAGATTTTGATGAAAAAGATCAAGTTCGAGAATTTCTTATTCAATCAGTCCGAGCCTTTCGTTTATACAGGTCAAGAGGAATAATTGCAAAATTCGATAAAAATCAATATGATGAATATCTGATTTTTTCACGTATTGGAGAAGGTGCTCTAGGAGGAAAAGGACGAGGCTTGGCATTTATAGATCTGTTTTTAAAACGTCATAGACTTTTTAATAAATATAATGGTATAACCATAGCAATTCCCAGAACAGTAGTTTTGAGCACTGAGGTTTTTGATGAGTTTATGGAAAACCATGATCTTTGGTCATTTGTAGCAGAAAAACATAACGATGAATCTATTTTAAATAAATTTATTTCTAAATCTTTACCGAAATGGGTTATGGGTGATATAAAGGTTTTTTTGAAAACGATGAATTCGCCTATTGCTGTTCGATCATCAAATGTGCTGGAAGATTCTTTGCACCAACCTTTTGCAGGAATTTATGCTACTTATATGGTGCCTTTAACAAATTTGGATGATCTATTAAAGATGGTTTCAAGTGCCATAAAATCTGTTATGGCATCTGCTTTTTATAAAAATAGCAAAGCTTATATCAAAGCAACATCTCACTCAATTGAAGAAAGCAAAATGGCGGTAATTCTTCAAGAGGTTACAGGTGCTGAATACGATGACATATATTATCCTAATATTTCTGGTGTGGCCAGATCTACAAATTTTTATCCTATTGGTGATGAAAAACCAAATGAAGGTATTGCCAATATTGCTTTGGGTTTAGGAGAAATAATAGTTGGTGGTGGACGTACGCTTAGATTTTCACCTTATCACCCTAAAAATATTTTACAATTATCTTCAACAGGATCAGCGCTGAAAGAAACTCAAAGGTATTTTTATGGGTTAGATCTAGATCCAAAGAGTTATCATGTGTCGATTAATGAAGAAGTTAATAAGAAAAAAATTAATCTGCGGCAAGCTAAAAACCATAGATCATTAAAATATGTAGCATCTACTTATGATTTACAAAATAATAGAATTAGACCCGGTGTTTTTCACGATGGAGCACGCATCTTGAGTTTCGATAGTATTTTAAATAATGGTTCATTTCCGTTGGCAGATATACTTAAAGATTTGTTGAGGATTGGCCAAATGGAAATAGACAATCCTATTGAAATAGAATTTGCAATTAAACTGGATGTGCCACCGGGAGACCCTATAATATTTAGTTTTCTTCAAATCAGACCAATTGTTGCGTACAATGACAATTTCAAACAATTAATACCTGAAAATATCGATACATCGGATACAATAATTTATTCTAAATCTGCCTTAGGAAATGGAAAATATGAAGACATTTTTGATATTATTTATGTAAAACCCGAAGTTTTTAATGCTGCAAAAACGCGAGAAATTGCACTATCAATAGAAAAATTAAATGATTTATTTGAAAAAAAGGAAAAAAACTATATTTTGATAGGTCCGGGACGCTGGGGCTCGAGTGATCCGTGGCTTGGAATTCCCATTAATTGGTCGCAAGTGTCTGCAGCTAAAATTATAATTGAATCAGGTTTAGAAGATTTTAGAATAGACCCAAGTCAAGGAACCCATTTTTTTCAAAATATAACTTCATTTAAGATTGGTTACTTAACTATAAATCCATTTAGAAATGATGGTTTTTTTGATATTGATTATTTAAATGCACAAGAATCAGTATATGAAGATTCGTTTTTACGACATGTTAGGTTTAATAAAGAACTGGTGATAATCATTAATGGAGTAAATAATAAAGCGGTAATTTATAAAGAAGGTTTTGTAATTAAAAATTTAGATGATATTACCGTTGATGAATTACCACCAAGTGGATTTATGTAGCTTTCACAAAGAAGTTCATGAAAAATCTGTATTAAATTTTTCTAATTTATTTTATATCAGAGTGTTAACTGTTTTCTAAGGAAGCCTTAATTAGTGTATTAAATACTAGTCTTTCTTAATACATAATTAAACTTACTAAATACCATAAAGTTAACAATGTTTCTCATATTTGTTTTCAAATCAAATGCACGCTTAGTAATAGAAGAAATACTATAAAGGTCTCTATTTGCCTTTATAGTTGCTTGGCTTAATTGTTCAGCACTCATTAATTTTGGTTTAAAAGTAGCCTGGTTGTATCTAAAATCTGGATGATTCCACCAATGTCCATCATAAAGCAATCTATTTTCCTTTTTAAATTGCTCAAATATTTTAGTTCTTGGATATGGCATTAAAATATTAAAAAATGCTAGTGTTAATTTATTTTTAATGACAAATTCTACTGTTCGTTCAATAGTATCAACAGTATCAAAATCATTTCCAACCATAAAGCTTCCCCAGGTTAAAAAGCCGTAGTCTCGTAAAATATGTAATCCTTCTTTATAGCTATTAAAACCCTGAATATTTGGTGATTTATTATACCATTTAAGGGAATTAATATTGATAGATTCAAAACCGATTAAATTACCTATACATCCACTATCTGCCATAAGTTTAAGCAATTCTTTGTCTTTAATCATATCAATACTTGATTGACTTGCCCATTTAATTTTCAGTGGAATAAGTTCCTTAAGAAAAATCTTAAGTTCTGGTTTATTGGCAACCATATTATCATCCACAAAGAGTATGGTTTTTAGCTTATCCCGTTCAATTTCGTATAATACGTCATCTATTTTTC
>DAOUPQ010000067.1 GCA_030626085.1 Flavobacteriia bacterium | reverse complement strand
TATAGCAGTAGTCATTTTATCTTCTACGTTGGCAATACCTTGTGTATTACCTAATGTTAACAATACTTTTTCACGAGTTGCTTGGTCAGCAGCAGTACCCCAAATTTTTGCAGTATCACCATCTATTTCAATATCAAGATCCGTTACATCGTAACCATAAGAATTGACAGTATTCATTAATTGAGAAGCTTTGGCAGCATTATCAGCAGCACTATCAACTGCTTTTTCTCCAGAATTTTTGTTGAATGAAAAAAGTCCCATAATTTAAATTTTTTATCGATTAGTTTTTAATGCCGCGAAAATACAAAAAACTAAGCTTTTATTAAAACAATTTCCCTATAAATTTAGGAACACAAAAATAACAAAAAAACTTATATTTGTAAAAAACTTATATTTTGGAAATACATAATTTTGATAGTTCTAATTCGATATTAAATAATTTTATTGCTGAAATAAGAGATGTTGATAAACAAAAAGATTCAATGCGCTTTAGAAGAAATATTGAGCGAATTGGCGAAATCTTAAGTTATGAGTTAAGTAAAGAGTTAGAATTTCACTTAAAAAAAGTAACAACTCCTCTTGGTAAGAAAGACATTGGTATAATTCAAAATAATCTGGTTTTATGTTCGGTTTTAAGAGCAGGTTTACCTTTACATCAAGGAATTCTTAATTATTTTGATTCAATTGAAAATGCTTTTATTTCTGCATATAGACATCATACCAAAGGAGATGATTTTGATATAAAAGTTGAATATTTAGCTTCTCCTTCATTAGAAGGGAAAACGTTAATTTTAGTTGATCCAATGTTGGCTACCGGAAGATCATTAGTTGCTGTATATAAAACTTTAGAAAAATTGGGAAAAATCAAACAAGTTCACATAGTTTCGGTAATAGCAGCTAATGAAGGAATCTCATATATTGCCAATCACTTTCCAAAAAACACAAAACTTTGGGTAGCTACAGTTGATAAAATATTAAATAAACAAGGTTATATAGTTCCCGGATTAGGAGATGCGGGCGACTTGGCTTTTGGTAATAAACTTTAATATAAAATAGTTATAACAACTGATAATATAATAAACAAAATTAGAATTAATTCTTTAAACCAGTAATCCTTTATTATTTGTAAATATTTTGCAAAAAGAACTGAAAAAGGAAAGAATAAAAATAAAAATTCTGAACCATCTTTTAATGGAAAAACAATTGCTAAGCTTATTGCAAGTAATAAGTGTATCAAGAGTAATGAATACGTTGCTCTCTTCTGTTTTTTTGCTTTTAAATATTTTTTTAATGTAGGATAAATTGACCAAATAATTACTACTAAGATAATAGCAATGGGTAAAAGTAAACTTAGATCATTGTAATTTTTATATTGAAAAGAGAGATTAAAGGACCAAATATTTTTAAATAATAGTTCTTTACCAACAACTAAAAGATAAACATAATATAAATAAATTGGTGTAATAAATCCAACTATGGGAATTATCAAATGATTCCATTTTAATTTTCGAAATAAAAATATTGCAACATATATTAAGATCAAATATGTAATACTCCAACTATAAAAAAGTGTTGCTAATCCTATCCAAAATGCACTGTCAAAAAGTTTACTTTTAGTTTCAAATAATGTACGTAAACTATAAATCCTTCGAATAGCAAGAATTAAAAAAAAATTACTGATCAATATTTTATAGTTGACAAAAGTTTTAGGGAATAAAGCAAATAGTAATATAAAGATCAACAGAGCATAGGAATTATCACTTGTCAATTGATTTTTGCGTATAATGAAATTTTGTAAAAACAAAAAAAGTAAAAAAAAGAATAAATAAAAAATTAAATTTGCGAAAGAAGATGCGTAATTCTCGTCAGAATAATTAATAATAACAGCCGTAAAATATATTAAAACACTTAATGTGTTTAGTACTATAAAATTTACGGGTTTTGTCTTATTAAAAAAATCAGCAATCATAATGATATTTTATATTTTTTCAATTCTATTGAATTCAAGAATGTTTTTTAAATAAAAATCCATATTTTTGATAATTGTATATATTTAAGTATATAGCGAATGTAAAAAACTTTACAACATAAGCCTAAAGGTTTTGTTGTTTTTAAAATTTAAATTTATGCTAGCAAATAATTTTTTTAGAGCATTAGCCGATTTTCACACAAATTGTTTATTCAAGCCCTATGATGCTTTACGTTCAATTGATGGTTGGTGGGGTACAAATATTGTAAGTATTGTATTAGTATCTACTGGTTTTATTTTGTTTCTTTATTGGTTAGGGCAATTGCAAAAGTTTAGAAAAACTGCAAATGAATAAAAATACTTTTAAAAAGGTTATAGCTTTTAAATTTCAGTGGGAAGTAAGAATAAACTCAAAAGATTTCGTGAAAACGAGACGTTTAAAAATGTAATTCAACCTACCAGGCAAGAAGTACTTGATGGTTTTCCAGTTAAAGGAAAATGGAATTCTTTTTTTAACAATCAAAATCCTATTATATTAGAACTTGGCTGCGGTAAAGGCGAATATACTATTGCTTTAGCCAAAAACAATCCAAATATTAATTTTATTGGTATTGATATAAAAGGAGCTAGATTTTGGCGTGGCGCAAAATCGGCAATCGAAGATCAATTAGAAAATGTTGCTTTTTTAAGAACCCAAATTGAATTAATTGATCATTGTTTTGATGAAAATGAAGTGAGTGAAATTTGGATCACATTTCCTGATCCTCAAATAAAATATAAGCGTACCAAACACAGATTAGTTAATGCTGATTTTTTGAAAAAATACCAATATATATTAAATGAAAATGGCATTATTCATTTAAAAACAGATAGCGAATTTTTACATGGTTATCTATTGGGTATGTTACACGAAGGAAATCATCAGGTAATCTATGCTCATCATGATATTTATAATAGTAGCAGTCCACCCATAGAAGCAATTTCTATTCAGACTTTCTACGAAAATCAATATTTAGAAAATAATAAACCCATAACATATATTAAGTTTAAAACAAATTATATTGTTTGATGATATTTTAATTAATGCAAAATGAAGGTTTTTTTGAAAGAGTATATGAAGTTGCCAGAAAAATACCCTATGGCAGAGTTATGTCTTATGGTACTATAGCAAAATATTTGGGAACACCCAGATCGGCTAGAATGGTAGGCTGGGCAATGAACAATTCTAAAAATGATCCAACTATACCTGCACATAGAGTTGTTAATAAAAACGGACTTTTAACAGGGAAACATCATTTTGAAGGATCAAATTTAATGCAACAACTATTAGAAAATGAGGGTGTTATTATTAAAAATAATCAGATTCAAGATTTTAATCGGGTTTTTTGGGAACCGTAATTAATGATAGAAAGCATAATTTTTTTAAAAAAAATCAGGATAAAACTTTTTCTTTTTTATATTTGCATATCTTTGTAACAAATTGAATTACATAACATGAAGAAATATTTACTTAAAATTATACTGATCTTTTTTTTCTTCTCAACAGTAACTAGTTATTCTCAACTGGATATTAGTTCTGAAGTTGGAGTTATGTTTGGAGTAACTTCATTCCAAACTGATTTTGGTGAAAGATATGATTTTCCCAGTGCTAATGCCGCCAGTATGAGTTTTGGTGTGATGCATTATTTAAGATTTTATGGTAACCAATACAACTGGAGAAGTGGCACAAGTTTCTTTTCTGACCATTTTAAATTAAAAACATCATTTGATTATATTAAGAATACAAACATAAAACATGAGGTAGATTTTGGTATAGAAAAGATGAAAGAAATGAGAGGAGATATTAAAATGTATAATATTGGCTCTCAATTAGAATTTTATTTTTCCAGTTTAGAAAATTACAGTACTCTTTTTAGTGATAAAAAGGCATTTAACCCTTATTTAAGTGTAGGTGTTCATTTTAGTTTTTATGATCCAGAAGTTACCTCATTATTAGGTAGTAATGACTGGAGAAACTATGTTATTTACGACACTCCAGATAGAGGTGTGTATGATAAGTGGTATTTGCATGATGTAGCAGCAAATGATCCTGATAGTTTTGATGATTTGGATCATGAGCAAACCATTTTTAATGAATCAGGTACTGCCTTTGGATTTTCAGTTGGAGCCGGTTTAAGATATTCTATGCAATATTTTGATTTGGTGATTGATACTCGTTGGCAACATTTCTTTTCAGATAAAATTGACGGTTTAGATGCATCAAAAGATCCCGGTAATAAATATAACGACACAATGGTTTATGTGAATTTGGGTATTATTTATACTTTTAATAAGTATTAAATAAGACTTAAAGCATTATTTAAATCATTAATTAAATCTTCAAAATCTTCAATACCAACACTTAATCTAATAAGAGAATCTGCAATACCTATTTTTTCTCTTTCTTTTTTTGGCATTGATGCATGTGACATACTGGCTGGATGCCCGCATAAAGATTCTACTCCACCAAGTGATTCTGCTAAAGTAAAAATCTTTAGATTTTCTAATATTTTTACAGCATCTTTATATTGGTTACCTTTTATTGTGAAGGAAAGCATACCACCAAAATTTCTCATTTGTTTTACGGCAATTTTGTGATTAGGATGATCTTTAAATCCTGGCCAATAAACTTTGTCAATTTTTGGATGATTTACTAAAAAGTCAGCGATGGTTTTTCCATTTTCACAATGGCGTTGCATACGTAAATGTAAAGTTTTAATACCTCGTAAAACTAAAAAACTATCCATAGGTCCACAAATTGCACCACTTGCATTTTGTATAAAATATAATTTATCAGCCAACTCTTTATCTTTTACAATTAATCCACCTAAAACAACATCTGAATGACCTCCAAGATATTTTGTTGCAGAATGCATTACAATATCAGCACCAAGGTCAATAGGAGTTTGTAAATAAGGGCTAGCAAATGTATTATCAACAACTAAAAGTAAATGATGCTCTTTTGATATTTTTGAAACAGCCTCAATATCTATAATGTTAAGTAAAGGATTAGTTGGCGTTTCTAACCAAATAATTTTTGTTTTTTGATTTATATATTTAGATATATCAGAAGCATTATCCATATTTACAAAGCGAAATAAAATATCATATTTTTCAAATAAATTAGTAAATAAACGATATGACCCTCCGTAAAGATCATTTGTTGAAATTACTTCATCCCCCGGACTCAGTAATTTAATTACAGCATCAATTGCTGCCATTCCAGATCCAAAAGCCAACCCATAAGTACCATTTTCTATACTTACCAATGCCTTTTCAAGAGCATTTCGTGTTGGATTTGCAGTACGAGAATATTCATATTTTTGATGCTCTTCGAGTGACCTTTTAGCATAAGTTGAAGTTTGATATATAGGTGGCATAACTGCTCCCGTACTTGGGTCAGGTGTTTGACCGCCATGTATAACTTTTGTATTAAATTTCATTTATAATTAATTATTTTATACATTTCAATTTTTTTTCATCTAAAAATAAGTAACTTTCCAAAGAAAAAATAATGAAAGATCAAAAAGATGAAAAAAATATATTTTTTAAAAACCTGTGATACTAATAAAAGGATATTAAATTCTATTCCACTTGATGGATTTATTTTACAAGAAATTAAAACAGATACGATAACTGTTAAACAGCTTGAAGAAATGTTTGCATTATCAGGTAGTTATGAGGCTTTATTTAGTAAAAGGGCAAAAAAATACAAACAAATGGATCTTAAAGATCAGAAATTAAATGAACAAGATTACAAGCAATTAATATTAAACGAATACACTTTTTTAAAAAGACCAGTAGTTATTATTGAGGATCAAATATTTATTGGGAATAGTAAAAAGAGTATAGATTTATTAAAGTATAATCTATTGAAATAAAATATTTATAAAAACTTGTCTATCTTTATTTAAAAATTAACTAACCTTTATTATGAAAAATAAATATTTAAAGAAAATAATTATCTTTATTTTAATATTCTTAGCTATTATTTTCTTGGCTAATATATTAATATCTAATTTAGTAGAAAATAAAATAACAGAATTATTATTAAAAAACAATTCTGAATATTATACCACAACAGTAAAAAATGTTAGGTTTAATCTTTTAGACAGATCCATTAAAGTTAATGGTTTATTGTTAGAACCTACTGATCTTTCCATTTCTGAATTAAAACAAAGCGATTCAATATCAAAAGATCTACAGAAGATTTCTTTATCTTCAATTGAATTAAAAGGAATTCATTTTTATAAAACAATTGTTAAAAAAGAAATTGAAGTTAATGAGTTAGAATTAAATGATTTACTAGTTCAAAAACTTAAAAATTCAAATACTAAAAAAATTGAATCTGAAAAAAAATCAATCAATTTAGATTCTATTTATATTGAAAAGATCAACGATTTTCAGATAAATAGAATCGACATTAATAATATTTCCTACCAGATTGTTGATGTTATTTCTAATGATACCCTTTTTCAACACAAACCTTTAAGTTTAGATCTGGATGGTTTTAAGTTAAATAATTATTTTGATCATTATTTTAAAATTGAACCCATTAAAGAACAGTTTGAAATTAATGATATTAAAATTAATTTGGATAAAAAAAAATATACTTTAGATATTAAAGCA
Source organism: Flavobacteriia bacterium (assembly GCA_030626085.1). GTDB lineage: Bacteria > Bacteroidota > Bacteroidia > Flavobacteriales > Flavobacteriaceae > Namhaeicola. The sequence continues at coordinate 2,692 of DAOUPQ010000067.1, read as the reverse complement.
ATTAATCTTGATTTTGATAAAGAAATTATCAGTATTAAAAATATTAGATATAAACCTACAATGGATCTAATGGCTTTAGCAAGTACTTATAGATATAATGATGCAGCATTTGATATTGATATCGAAAATATAAAAATTTATAATTATGATCTTCACAAAACTGTAAGAAATGAAGGTTTATTCATTGATAGTATTTTTGTTTCGGGGATGACACTTAATATTTTTAAAGATAAAGCAAAACCATGGAATCCAAATAAAATAAAACCCCTACCCAACGTTGCCTTAAAACATATGGATCTACCTCTGTATATCAATAAAATTAATATTGAAAATAGTTTATTAAAATTGAAAGAAAATTTTGGGAAAAACAATCTTTTTCTTAAGTTGACACTAGATGATATAAATGCACAAATTACAAATATTACTTCCATTAGAGAATTTAGAGAGCAACCTATGAAAGTTGTTCTTAGTACTCAATTAATGAACAGAGCTCTATTGTTAGCCAACATGACTTTTCCTTTAAAAGATCATCATACAACTTTTTATTTTAACGGAAGTTTAGGGGCTACAAAATTTAAATATTTTGATGAAGCCATATTTCCCGTATTGGGACTTAAAATTTTAAAGGGTAATCTTAATAGTCTTACATTTAACGCCAGTGCTGATAATATTTCATCAAAAGGTAAAATGACTATGTTATACAATGACTTAGAAGCAAAAATCTTTAAATCACATTCAACTGAGAAAAATAAAATTTTAAGTTGGTCTGTTAATCAAATTATACATAATTCAAATCCAAGTAAACATAAAAAATCAAAAATAAGAGTAGCAGAAATGCATTACAATCGCATAAATATTGAGGGATTTGGCTCTTATTTATGGAGAACTCTTCAGAGTGGAATTACCAATACTATTGCCCCCGGAGGAAAAACTATTGGTAAAGTCCAGGGTAAAAAAGATAGAAAAACTAGAAGAAAAAAGAAAAATTGATTAATTTTCTTTATATAACATTGGATTTAGATCGTCATCATTATACATTTTCATCTGTTTATATACTTTTACATATTTTCTACCTTTAGAAAGATCATTTAATAAATCATCTATAGCTAATGAAAGATCATCTCTTTGTTGTAATAAAATCTCTAGTTTGATTTGACATGCATTTCTGTGCGCTTCATCAGCTGATTCTCTATTTGCTTCTTCATACATATGATATATTTTGAGTGCTAAAATTGATAAACGATCGATAGCCCAGGCGGGACTTTCAGTATTAAAAGTCGCTTTAGGTAAAACAGAAATATCTTTAAATTTTTTTAGAAAATAACTATCAATAAATTCAACCATATCAGTCCTGTCCTGATTAGAAGCATCAATTTTTCTTTTTATAACCAAAGCCTGAATGGGTTCAATATCCGGTATTCTGATAATATCCTCATAATGCCATTGAACCGTATCAATCCAGCATTTTTTATATAATAAATGTTCTAATATATCATTAGGAAAAGGATTCTCAAATAGTTGATCAACTTTATCAATAATATGATATTTTTCAATCACATTGTCGAAAATTTGATTGTATTGTTGTGATTTCATAATAGGGAGTTTTTTTAAATAAATTTTCTTTCAATAATTACTAAAAAACGTTCTTCTAATTCTTCTTTTCCTTGCCAATTGTATTTTGTTTTCACAGTTTGATGAATGTAGTTTATGGCTTCATGTTTTGTTTCGCACTCATTGAGAAAACTCAACGTTTTATTAAATTCAGCCTGACTGAAATTAAATAAATTATTTACAAAAGCAATCCTGTCGTTTAAACCAATCTGAATACTATTAGAAAGAAATTTATCATGTAAGGAAAGCTGTTTATCTTCAGATTTTTTTGTCTCAAATAATTTTTCAGTTTCATCTAAAGAAATGGTATCCTTAAACTCTTCTTTTTGACTGAAATCTTCTTTAACAGAATCGAATTTTGGTTCAAAGAAAGAAGTTAATTCATTTTCTTCTTCTATTTCTTCATTTCTTTCAGCAGGTTTAGTTTTTAATGTTGGTTTCTCTGATTTTAATTCTTTAATTTCATTAATTGAATTATTCAATTTATATAAAGTTTGAGAATTTTTAAGCGAAATACTTTTTATTTCATCTACATGTTTTTTAAAAAATGATACTTCAAACAGTTTTTCATAAAGATTATGCGTTTTCTCACGTAAATCGTCAACATCATTAAAATCTTTTGATTGAAGTATTTCTTGCGCTAAATCCTTCAATTCCTTTTCTAACTTTTTATACATAACTTAAAATAAAAAAATATGATTAATCATCACACAAATTTAATGCTTCTCTAAAGAAAAACAACATACATTTTTCATTACATTTGTAATTCAAATAAAAATTATACTTTTAAGTGTTAAATTTACAAAATGTTTCTTGAAAATACTGTAAATCACATAGAACAACACGGTTGGATTGAAGTAATTTGCGGCTCGATGTTTTCTGGTAAAACCGAAGAATTAATTCGCAGGCTTAAACGTGCGCAATTTGCCCAACAAAAAGTCGAGATCTTTAAACCTGCTGTTGATACAAGATATGGCGATGAAGCAGTTGTATCACATGATGAAAATGAAATTAGATGTACACCGGTTCCCGCTTCTGCCAACATCCAACTTTTGGCAAGTGATATTGATGTAGTAGGAAT
>DAOUPQ010000057.1 GCA_030626085.1 Flavobacteriia bacterium | reverse complement strand
TTGGAAACTCAAAAGCTGCAAATATGGTTTTATTAGGTGCTGCTTCAACTTTACTTCCAATTCCTGAAAAAAGTATGACAGACGCTATAAAAAAATTATTTCAGCGAAAAAGCGAAAAAATTGTAAAGCTCAATTTAGAAGCCTTTGAAAAAGGTAAAGAATTAGCTAAAAATTTTAAGGAGTTTGTATATAGCGAATAATAAATGGTATTAAACCTCAGGGCAAGCCCTGAACCCAATAATAATAATCGACCCAAGGGTTGAGGTGTTAACCTTGATCCCGCTAAAAAAAGTGGGATTAGTTCAACTAACTATTTTAAATACACCTTATGGGCTTTTCAAAATTGAGTTTCACTAATAAACTGCCTGTAAGGCTGATATCTTTGCGAAATTAATAATATGACAATAAAAGTTCCCTTTCTGGGAGGTTTAGGGAGCTAGTGGATTAAAACCTTTTTAATAGTTTCACTTAATATCCTTACTCCCTCTTCAATACTTTCTTTTGGCATATTTGAAAATGAAAGTCGTAAACAATCATCTTTTTTGCCCCTCGGATCAAAAGTTCTTCCGGTAACAAAAACTACACCTTCTTTAACACTTTCCTTAAAAATATCTGTAGATTTTATGTTTTCAGGAAGTTTTAACCAAATATAAAAACCACCTTTTGGTTCATTCCATGTAATCTTTTTAGGCATATATTTTACCAAATACTTTTGAATCATATCTTTACGCTCTGCATATTCTTTACGTAAAAATTCTAAATAAGGGTCTAGTTTGCCCTGAACCATAAATTCGTTTGCCAAAATTTGCATAAAGCTAGAAGTACAAGCATCTAAAGCTTGTTTAACACTTTCTGCTTTTTCATTAATTTCAGGTGATGATAACATATAACCCAATCTAAATCCCGGTCCGAGAATTTTTGAAAAAGAACCAGTATAAATAATTCCTACATCTTTAAACCCGTATGATTTCATAGGTTTGGTAAGGTATTTTTCATCTTTATAAAAATAAAGATCATTATAAGCATCATCTTCAAGTAAAATTATTCCGGTACCTGATAAAACTTCCAATAAAGCCTTTTTTCGCTCAGGTGAGTAAATAATTCCTGCCGGATTATGGTAGTTTGGTGTTACATATAAAAATTTTGGAGTTCGTTTTAAACCGGCAATCTTCTGCTTTAAAGCATCAATATCAATACCATCTTTATCAACAGAAATTCCGTGAATTTCAGCACCATATGTTTCAAAAACTGTAAGTGCACCAACAAAGCACGGATTTTCAGTTAATATGATATCTCCTTTATTTACAAATTCTTGAGTAATTATACTGATGGCTTGTAAAGAACCAGTAGTAATTAATAATCTATTTTCTGCAACAGGTAAACCTTTCTTTTTTAGATATTTATTAATTGTATTAACAAATGGTGGGTAACCCGAAGTTGGTCCGTATTGAAAGCAGAGTTTTTTTAAATTATCAGGTAAATTATTATAAATATCGTCAATTTGTTTTAAAGGGAAAATATCATTATTAGGCATGCCTCCTGCAAAAGAGATCATACTTTTTCCGGAAGATTGTTTCATTAGAAGTTTAACATCTTCGGCATGCATGGAATTAACCATATAAGAAAATAAATACTCCATTATTATATATTTGTTTACTTCAAAGTAACAAAATTTATTGCATTATTAACTTGATAAAAATCATAAGTTTTTCCATTTTTTTAATTTTACTTTACATCTTTAAAATAATTAATCATATATGAAAACTAACATATTTGTATTCTTTTTAATATTTTTTATTCAAACTATATTTTCACAGAATAGGATTTCAGCTTATTATGGCTTTTCAGATAATGCATTGTTAAGGAAAGCAGATCTCTGTGGAGGCCCTAGTTTTGAAGGAGAAGGTGGTGATTTATATGGTTTGAACTATGGAAAAGAATTATTCAAAAATTTTAGTTTAGAAACAGGACTAGAGTATTCTAAAAATAAAATTGAAATAACTCCTAATTTTTATCCGGGAATTGACATGACTCCTAGAGAGGTTGATATTGAAATACTTACTGTTCCGATCTATGCAAATTATACTTTTTTAAAATACATATTTGTAAATGGTGGGGCTTTAATTGATTTTGAATTGAACCGAGAAGAATATGCTTCTACTGATAATCAATCAGGGATTGGTTTTGGAATAGGAATTGGAGGAAAATATGATTTTAATGATCTGACAGTTTTCATAAATCCTTTTTATAGAAGTCATGCAATAATTCCCTTTGAAAAAGAGAATTACAATCAGCTTTTAAATGAAATAGGATTAAAATTTGGCATTGGTTATAACTTTTAATATTAAATATTATGCTTCATAAAAAATTAATTAACCCAAAAAGCATTGTCATTATTGGTGGTTCTGATAATCTACAAAGTCCGGGTGGTAGGGTATTAAAAAATATTATTGATCATAATTTCAAGGGAAAATTATTTGTAGTAAACCCTAAAAAAGACAATGTCCAAGATGTAAAAACCTTTCATAATGTTATTGATATTCCCAATGTAGATCTGGCCATTATTGAAATTGCGGCTAAATTCATACCGAAAACGGTAAAAATACTTGGTCAACAAAAAAAAACCAAAGGGTTTATCATATTCTCGGCAGGATTTAGCGAAAAAGATCTGGAAGGTGCTGTATTAGAATTTGAAATAGTCAATCTTATAAAAAAGGCTGGAGGTAGTTTATTAGGACCCAATAATATTGGTTTGATCAACAGTAATTATGCAGGTGTTTTTACAACGCCAATTCCAAAACTCAATAAAAATGGAGTTGATTTTATTTCGGGTTCAGGAGCAACTGCTGTTTTTATTATAGAGGCTGCAAAAAGCACCGGTCTGACTTTCTCAAGTGTTTATACCGTAGGAAATAGTGCGCAGAATGGTGTTGAAGAAGTATTAGAATATTTCGATACCAAATACAAAGATGGAGAAAGTTCAAAAGTTAAATTATTATATATCGAAAGCATTAAAAACCCAGCAAAATTTTTAAAACACACAAGCTCACTTATAAAAAAAGGGTGTAAAATTGCAGCGATTAAAGCAGGAAGTTCAGAAGAAGGAAACCGTGCAGCATCATCTCATACCGGTGCTTTAGCAAGTTCGGATGTTTTTGTAGAAACACTCTTTAAAAAAGCCGGAATTATCCGTTGTTACGGTAGAAATGAATTGATAACCGTTGCCGGAATTTTAATGCAAAAAGAAGCCAAAGGGAAAAATATTGCCATCATTACACATGCCGGGGGGCCAGCCGTAATGCTCACTGATGTTTTGTCAAAAAACGGACTTAAAATTCCGGTTATTGAAGGTAAACAAAGTACAGAGCTATTAAATGAATTGTTTAACGGATCATCAGTTGCAAATCCTATTGATTTTTTAGCAACCGGCACTGCTGAACAATTAGAAACTATTATTGATTATTGTGAAAATAAATTTGACAATATTGATGCAATGGTTGTTATTTTTGGAAGTCCCGGGTTAACAACTGTTTATGATGCTTATTCAGTTTTAGACAAAAAAATTAAAACATGTAAAAAACCTATTTATGCAATTCTCCCTTCTGTAGTAAATGTAAAAAATGAAATTGCAGAATTTATTTCTAAAGAAAATATTGCATTTAATGATGAAGTTTTGTTCGGAAATGCCTTGACAAAAGTATATAATCTATCACCTCCAATTCATGAAAGGATCTCAAGTAAAGATACTGATCTTAAAAGCATCAGAAAAATAATCAGAGCTTCTAAAAGTGGGTATCTAAGCCCTGAAAAAGCTGCAAAACTATTGACATTAACAGGTATTGATTTTGTTAAAGAATACGAAGTGAAAAATGAACAGGAACTTTTAGAAATTGCAAAATTATTAAATTATCCAGTTGTTCAAAAAGTGGTTGGACCTTTGCATAAATCGGATGTTGGCGGTGTGATTTTAAATGTGGAAAACAAAGAAGAATTGGTGCAAAATTTTAAAAAGTTAATGCAAATTGAAGAGGTAACATCAATTTTGGTACAACCTATGATCTCAGGTACTGAAGTTTTTATCGGTGCCAAAAAAGAAGGTGATTTTCCTCATATAATTATGGCAGGTTTAGGGGGTATTTTTGTTGAAGTTTTAAAAGATGTACAATCAGCAATGATTCCCGTTACCAAACAAGTTTCATTAAAAATGATAGAAAAATTAAAAGCCTATCCTATCTTAAAAGGGGTTAGAGGACAAAAAGGAATAAACATTAAAGCTTTTGCAGAAACTATTGCTAAGCTTTCCACTTTATTACAAATATCTCCTGAAATTGCTGAGTTAGACATCAACCCTCTTTTAGCAACTGAGAAAAATATCATTGCGGTTGATGTTAGGATAAGAATTGAAAAGTGAAAAGTTTTAAAACTGAACCACTTTACCTCTATCTGTTGAAGAATCACTCCCTATCAAAAAAGAAGTGTTTTTTGGGATAATTCTTTTTGAAATTTTTACTGATTTTAATTGGGCAATATTTTCAATTATTTCCTTATTTGTAATAAATGTATTATCAAATATTATCATATCAAAATGTGTACAATCTGTTGGTAATTTATCTCTTACTTCTGTTGTTTGAGGCTTAATACGGCTCTTAATCATTTTAATTTTCTCTTTATCAATACTAACAATCAACAGGTTTTGAATGATATTTTTCTCCTGAATTCTACTTGATCTGGAAGTTGATTTTAATAAAACCATTGACTTGACAGCAACATTTGAAACAAAATTTAATAATATACTTTTCTTATAATGTTTCTTATAAAAAATTTGCATTGCACCATAAAAATTCTTGAGATAAGAAATGTCTTTTACAGTACTTTCTCCTTTGTAATGAATCATGGTACTTTCTCCATAATAATAGTTTTTGAAACCATTATTTAACAATTTAAAGCTCAAATCAATGTCTTCACCAAACATAAAATAATCTTCATCAAAACCACCAATTTTTAAATAAACCTCTCGTTTCATCAACATAAAAGCACCAGTTAATATTTCTACTTGCGCGATTTCATTTTCTGATATATGATTTGCATAATATTTTTTAGTGTTACCTCTAATTTTATGATTCGCAATTTTTAAAGTTGGTATATTTCGTTTGCATTCGGGTAAAAAATTACCTGTCCCATCAATAAATTTAATCCCTAAAGCTCCCATTTTTTCTTGCTTTTCAGCAAATAAAAGTACCTTATCCAAAGAATCTTCCTCAATAACTGTATCAGGATTTAAAATCAAGATAAACTCCCCTTTTGATTCAAATACACCTTGATTATTCGCCCTAGCAAAACCAATATTAGTTTTATTCTCAATTAGCTTAACTTCGGTAAATTTCTTACGAATGATCACACAACTCTCATCTGCCGAATTATTATCAATTACAATAATTTCAGCATTAATATTTTTACATGCAGCTTTTACACTCAACAAACACTGCTCTAAAAAATAAGGCACTTTATAATTGACAATTATAATGGATAGTTTTATCAATTGAAATTGGTTTTATGTAAAAATAATATTTAATTTTTATCATTATAGATTTCATTATCATTTTTATTATCTTTAATGAATAATCTCAAAATAATCATTCGATGAACTATACAGCAGATACAAAAAGATATGACAAAATGCAATACAATCGCTGTGGAAAAAGCGGCTTACGCTTACCAATCATATCACTAGGTTTATGGCATAACTTTGGCGGAGTTGATACACATGAAAATTCAAAGAAAATGATCTTTAAAGCCTTTGATCTGGGTATTACTCATTTTGATCTTGCCAATAATTATGGTCCTCCTCCCGGATCAGCTGAAGAAACCTTCGGACAAATTTTAAGAACTGAACTTCAAGGATACAGAGATGAAATGATTATTACTTCAAAAGCCGGATATGATATGTGGATGGGACCTTATGGGGATTGGGGCTCCAGAAAATATTTGATCTCAAGTTGCGATCAAAGCCTAAAACGCTTGGGATTAGATTATGTTGATATTTTTTACAGTCACCGTCCGGATCCCAATACACCACTTGAAGAAACAATGATGGCATTAGATCAAATCGTACGATCAGGAAAAGCATTATATATTGGTATTTCAAATTATTCAGCTGAACAATCTCAAAAAGCTTTTGATATTTTAAATTCGCTAGGCACGCCTTGCGTTGTTCATCAACCCAAATATAATATGTTTGACAGATGGGTAGAAGATAAGTTATTAGATACTTTAGAAAAAAATGGTGTAGGTTCGGTAGTTTTTAGTCCTCTTTTTCAAGGTTTACTCACTGATAAATATCTCAAGGGAATTCCAAAGGATTCCAGAGTTGCCAAAGCCCATGGATTTTTACAGTCATCTGAAATATCACCTGAAAAAATTTCAAAAATTGAAAGATTAAATAAAATCGCAGCCGAAAGAGGTCAGAAAATGGCTCAAATGGCACTTTCCTGGGTCTTAAAAGATCAAAGAATTACCTCGGTAATTATTGGTGCCAGTAAAATTTCACAAATTGAAGAGGCTGTTGACATACAATCTAAATTAGGATTTACTGTTGAAGAATTAAATGCGATTGATAAGATTTTAAAAGAGTAACCTTTATAAGTTTTTAAAACTATTTTCAAAAGGCACCCTGTTAATTATACTTCTACCAAGTGTGACTTCATCGGTGTATTCAAGTTCATCACCTACTGAAATACCTCTGGCTATGGTTGATAACCTAATGTCAAGATCTTGTAATTGTTTGTAGATATAAAAATTAGTTGTATCACCTTCCATAGTTGAGCTCAAAGCGAAAATAAGCTCTTTAACATGCCCATTTTTCACTTTTTCAACCAAACTATCAATCGTTAAGTTATGAGGACCAATACCTTCAATAGGTGAAATTTTACCGCCTAAAACATGATAATGACCCTTGAATTGTGCTGTATTTTCAATTGCCATCACATCGCGAATATCTTCTACAACACAAATTATTTCACTATTTCTTTTCGGATTTGCACAGATTTCACATAGATCAACATCAGAAATATTATGACAATTCTTACAGAGTTTTATATCATTTCTAAAATCTTTTAAAGCTTCAGCTAAATATTTAGTATGTTCTTTAGGTTGCCTTAACAAATGCAAAACCAAACGCAATGCAGTTCGCTTACCAATACCCGGTAATTGCGACATTTCATTAACCGCATTTTCTAACAATTTAGAAGAAAAATCCATTTTGCAAATGTAATCTTTTTACACTTTTATAAAAATCTTCTTTCTATATAAAACAAGAGCTATAAAGTAGTAGAACAAAATAATAAGAATGGCATAAATTAATGAACTCAATTTTGGAATGGTAATAATTGAAGATAAAATTTCGTATAAATATCCGTGTAATGATTGTCCGCTTGGCAACTTGACCCTACCAAATATTTTTGCCATAAAACTCGATAAAAAATAAACCGTGATTGCATTTGAACCAAAAATTATTGCAGGTTTACCCCAATCATTATGATCTAAAATATCAGCAATATAATAGATTGCCGCATAAACTAAAGTTCCCAATCCACCGGTAACCAAAACAAAACTACTCGTCCATAATGCCTTATTCAACGGAAAAACTATACTCCATGCATAACCAATTACAAGTGCTACAACACCGATAATAATAAAGTATTTTAATTTTTCCTTTTGTGTTTTTTCTTTATTTAATAGGATCATTCCCAGAAACATGCCAAAAATTGTAGTCGCAATAGCAGGTAAAGTACTTAAAATTCCCTCGGGATCATAATCTGGCTTATATGTGTGTGAACTAGTTAACACTTTTATATCTATAACAGAGGCCCAATCATATCCTCTAGTTAATATAGGTAATTCACCATTCATAGGTAATTGTGTCATTATCAAAAAATAACCCACTAAAATAAAAACAAACAAACTTAATAAAGCTTTCCAATTAAGATGTAAAAACAGTATGGAAGCTATAAAAAATACTACACCAATTCGTTGCAAAACTCCCGGCAATCGCAATGTAGAAAGATCTTTAAAAAAAGGTGAAGCAATTAAAAACCCGGCTAAGATCAAGCCCAACACAATTAATTTGATCGTTCGGGAAATTATTTTTTTATAGACATCTCCTGTGATACCTATGGCTTTCTTTTTTGTATAAGCAAAGGTGATAGACATCCCAACGATGAATAAGAAAAAAGGAAATATAAGGTCGGTTGGTGTTAAACCATGCCATTCGGCATGCAAGAATGGCGCATAAACCTGACTCCAGGTTCCGGGATTATTAACCAGGATCATTGCAGCTATCGTTGCTCCTCTAAAAATATCAACAGATAAAATTCGTTGTTTTGTGATCATTTTAATTATTTATTTTTATAATTTTAAAGAGCATAAAACTATATAAATTTTTGTTTATTTGCTATATTAACCTTATTAAAAGATGAAATCTTTTCATTTACTACTTATTATCTTAGCCTATTTCATTATTCTGATTGTAATTTCATTTATAACCAGTAAAGATGATAGCAATACTGCATTTTTTAAAGCTAATAAAAAATCTCCTTGGTATGTAGTTGCATTCGGTATGATCGGAGCATCACTTTCTGGAGTAACTTTTATTTCCGTTCCCGGTTGGGTTCAAAGTACACAATTTAGCTATATGCAAATTGTCTTCGGGTATTTTTTGGGTTATATTGTTATTGCTTTTATTTTGATCCCACTTTATTACAGGTTAAATATTACTTCTATTTATGAATATTTAAAACAGCGTTTTGGTAAAACCAGCCATAAAACAGGGGCATTTTTCTTTTTTGTTTCACGAATGTTAATTGCTTCATTTCGATTGTTTTTAGTCACTTCTGTTTTACAATATTTTATATTTGATGCATGGAATATTCCTTTTGAAATTACTGTTATTTTCTCGGTTTTACTCATCTGGATCTATACATTCAGAAGTGGTATCAAAACCATAGTCTGGACAGATATTTTACAAACCTTCTTAATGCTTTTTGCCGTAATTGCAACAATCTATATTATCTTAAATAAATTAGACCTTAATTTTTCTGAAATATTACAATCTGATAGTTACAAACAATACAATAAAATTTTATTTACCGAAGATTTTTATGATAAAAAATATTTTTTTAAATCGGTTTTAGGGGGAATGTTCATTACTATTGCCATGACAGGTCTGGATCAGGATAATATGCAAAAAAACCTGACTTGTAAAAATACCAAAGAAGCAAAATGGAATGTAATTTCGTTGGGTTTTATTTTAATATTGGTAAATCTGGTTTTTTTATTTTTGGGTGCCTTATTATTTATTTACGCAGAAAAATTGAATATATCCATTCCTGTAATAGACGGAAATATTAAAACCGACCTTTTGTATCCTGAAATTGCCTTAAATGGCAATCTCGGAATCCCTTTGGCAATTATTTTTATTTTAGGTTTGATCGCAGCTGCTTATTCAAGTGCTGATAGTGCTTTAACCTCATTAACTACCTCATTTAGTATAGATTTTTTGAATATTGAAAAAAGAAAAGAAAGCCAGCAAAAAAAACTTCGTAAAAAAGTACATATTGGTATCTCAATATTATTGATCTTAGTGATCATATCATTTAGGTATATTTTAAAAGATAATATTATTGATAGTCTCTTACAAGTTTCTACTTTTACTTATGGTCCGCTTTTAGGTTTATTTTCATTCGGAATCTTTACAAAATTTGAGATTAAAGATAAATGGGTATGGATAATTGCAATTCTCTCTGTAATATTTACCTATGTTTTAAATAAAAATGCTGTGCATTGGTTTAACGGTTTTATTTTTGGTTATGAAATATTAATCCTTAACGGAATTTTTACTTTTATTGGATTATATTTGATCAAGAAAAAATGATCTATTAAAAAAACTGAACTGTAATTTTCATTAAAATGAGCAAAAATAAAAGTCTTCTAATATTAACAACTTTATTAATTCTGATCACTTCCATCAGTTTTGCACAACTTAGTAAAACAGATTCTCTTGGAAATTTTTATGTGATCAAAAACAAACTAGTCTGGCAAAAATATTATCAATTGGATGATATCAATAAATTAGATCCACAATTAAAAAGTATAAGTTTTACTTCGGGTCTAAACATACTGGATCATGAAACTTCAACGATCATTAAAAATTATAAAATATCCGGAAGTGGTTTGCCTCAATACGCACAACACGATTATGATGCTTTTTTAGTAATTGATATTTTTAATGATACCTACAGAGTATCTGTTAAAGACATTAATTTTCCTGATTTT
>DAOUPQ010000064.1 GCA_030626085.1 Flavobacteriia bacterium | reverse complement strand
GAGATCAGTGCATAAGTAGGTATTGTTGTTATGGTCTTATCAAAATTTTGAACTTTTACAGTTGCCAGATTAATTTCAGTTACATTACCATCTGCACCATATTTTTCAAAAGTTATCCAGTCACCAATTCTAACCATATCATTAATAGTAACTTGAATACTAGCTACAAAACCTAAAATTGTATCTTTAAATATTATAATAAGTACTGCTGATGCAGCCCCCATTGCAGTTAAAAATTTCCAGATAGTAATATCGGTAATAATTGCAATAATTAAAAGTATTCCACCTGTCCAAATGAATATCAATAATACTTGAATATAGCTTTCTATTGGTTTATCTTTAAATCGTTCTAATGTTTTAAAATAATCTCTTATTGAATTAAATAGATTTTTAATAATCCTGAGAATCAATAAGATAAAAACAATTTTAGCAACTTTTAGAATAATATTTTCTATAAAACCAAAATCTGAAAAAATTATTGGAATCGCTTTTAAAAAAATATAGATAGGGATTATATTTGCAATATTTCTTATTACTCTATTTTTAATTAATATGTCATCAAAATTTGATTTGGATTTTTTTGCCAATTTATCAGAAATATTAATCAGCACTTTTCTTATTATTACATATAAAAAGTAGATTATTAACAATGAAACTATCAACAAAGTAAACATATTTAAATACTTTGCAAATGGCTCTGATAAACCTAATGAAATAAGATAATCAAAAACTAAATGGGCTATATTATCCATGATAATTGAAATTTTAGGCAAAAATACTACGATTAAAATGAATAATCAGTTTATTTCCCTTTAAGATGTGTTATTTTAATATTTCAAGAATTTTTTACTTTGATGATTTGTGCAGCAATACTTATAGCAATTTCATCCGGAGTTTTGCTATTAATAGATAACCCAATTGGCGTATAAACTCTATTCAATTCTTCATCAGTAAACCCCTCTTTCAACATTAAGTTAAACATGTTCTGCATTTTAGTTTTACTACCTAAAACACCCAGATACTTGTATTTATTTTTTATAATCTTACTCAATACAAATTTATCATCAGAATGCTTATTGGTCATAATAGCTATATAGCTTTCTTTTCCGGGTTTAATGTATTTATCAATTTCTTGATAATTGATGACATGTTTTTCATGAGCATAATCATTAAGATCGAAAGTATTTAAATGCTTTCTATCATCAAAAATTACAATATGGAATCCTAATAATCTAAATATTTTTGAAGTTGAAAAACCAACATGGCCACCTCCAACTATATACAAGGTATCTTTAAAACCTATTTGTTCTTTGTAATACCAATCTTTAGAATTATTTATTTTATAATGGTATTGGGTTGCAATTTCTTCAGTATAAAATTCAAATAGGGAAGGAGACAAGTGGAACACTCCTTTTTTATCATTTTGTAAACAATCAATAATATTTTTGATCAACTGTATATGATTCTTAGCTAAAGGATGAAAAACTATAGTTTGTTCTCCTGAACAGATCATACCTGAGCTGTCTTTTAATTTCTCTTTATGGATCTGTTTTTTTAGAAATATGGATTGAGATTTATTTTTAAGAATTCTTTTAATTTCTTCAACTAAATTAAATTCCATTATACCCCCACCAACAGATCCAAAAATTGATCCATCCTCTGCAACCATCATTTTAAAACCTTGTCGTCCCGGTGAACTTCCAATATTTTCAATAACAGTTAATAAATATACTTTTTGATCTTCTTGTAACTTTTTTAAAAGGGTTTTCCAGAAATACATAAAAAATTAATTAAAAATACTTTCGCTTAATGCATAATAAATAGCCATCAATCCTGAGAAAATGGCACTGGCTTTAAATCGCCATTTAATTTGAATTTTATTTTGAATGATATAATTTGCGATAAATGAAATTGGAATATTTACCAAAAAAGACCAAAGGGCAACTATTAATAAATTGCTACTGACCTCTTGTAAATTACCTGAAAATAATTTAATAAAAAACAAATGTCTGGCAATCCATAATGGATTAAAATATAAAATTGCCAAAGCAGTTTTGGCTAGAGTTTTTGAAATTCCTGAAAGATTTATTGTTTTTTTCTCGATCCAATAAAAATAATTTGGTATTTCAAAGGCATAAACGGTAGCACCAATAAAGATCATCCCAATTAAACGACTCCACATAAATTCATCAATCAGCAAGGATGCAATAGTATCTCCGGCACTATAGATCAGTGCTCCATTTATGATGTTTTTTTTGTTGTATATCACTATTCTTACGATATTACACTTAAATAGATGTACTGAGAAATAAAGAGATTCACAGCATTTTTTTATTTCTTATTTTTCATACAAACTTATCAATACTTTTTCTGGTGTAAAAGGCGAATGAAATTTGGGTTTATAATTCGGATTAAATGCAGCAACTGCATCCTGAATGGCAAAATAAGTTCCAATTCCATACATTAATGGAGGCTCTCCTACAGCTTTCGATTTTAATATGGCCATATCATTACCTTGCGTTTCTAAAGGAATAATATCTACTTCTTTAGCTACAGAAAATACATCAGGAACTTTGTAGGATGACAAAGAATTCGACAATAATTGTCCGTTTTTACCATACACAATTTCTTCCATTGTCATCCAGCCAATTCCTTGAGCCAAAGCACCTTCAACTTGCCCAACATCAATTCCTAAGTTCATACTTTTACCAAAATCATGAACAATTTTTACGGCATCAATTTCATAAATTCCTCTAAGACAATCTACTGTAACTGAAGTAATTGCAGTACCATAAACATGATAAGAAAACGGGTGACCTTTCTCTTTTGTTTTATCAAAATGAATTACTGGTGTTGCGTAATGTGCATTTTCTGATAAAGCAACTCGTTCTAACATTGCCTGAGTGACTACTTCTTCCCATAATAAATCAGATTTATTATTATTTACAAAAACAAGGTCTTCTTTAAAAATAATTTCACTTTCTGTAACGGATAGCATTTTAGATGCAACTAATTTCAGTCTTTCAATTAATGAATTGCATGCTTTTAAAACTGCTTTACCGTTTAGATCTGCAGTCGCACTTGCTGCAGTAGGCGAAGTATTTGCTACCCTTGTTGTATTTGTTGTTTCTAATTTAACTTTTGATGGACTAATACCCAAAGTATTATAAGCAACTTGCAACATTTTAGTATTAACACTTTGTCCCATTTCAACAGCGCCCGTACTAACCCCAACACTTCCATCCTGATAAATATGAATTAAAGCTCTAGCATGATTCATTGGCGTATTGGTAAATGAAATTCCGAATGCAATAGGCATTAAAGAAATACCTTTTTTAAATTGTAAATTTTCTTTATTAAAAGTTTTGACTTCTTTTTCAAGTCTTTTTAAATTAAATTCTTCTTTTGTGGCTAACCAACTTTTTTGAGCTTCAACTTGTGTAGCGATCTGACCATAATAAAATTCATCATTTTCTACTATTAAATTGACTTCTTGAATTAATTGTTTATTCACACCAATTTCATTTGCTGCTTTGGCGATGGCAGATTCTATTACAAACATCCCCTGAGGTCCGCCAAATCCTCTAAATGCTGTATTTGGAGGTAAATTGGTTTTGCAACTATAGACAGTTGACATTACATTTGGAATAAAATAACTATTTGTTGCATGAAATAATGTTCGTTCTGCTATAGCAGGAGATAGATCTGCTGCTGCACCAGAATTTTGTAAGAACACAACCTCAAATGCCTGTATTTTTAGATCTTCGGTCAGGCCGATCTTAAAAGTAGATTCATATGGATGACGTTTACCTGTCATACGCAAATCATCATGACGATTTAAGATATATTTTACCGGTTTCTTTAATTGTTGAACAGCAAGCGCTGTCATCACTGCCCATGCTGTTGCCTGATCTTCTTTTCCGCCAAATGCCCCTCCTAATCTAATAACATCAACTTCAATTTTATGCATGTTAACCCCCAATACATTTGCCACTGTCTTTTGCACTAGGGTTGGCCCTTGTGTTGAAGATGTAATTTTGATATTTCCATTTTCCATAGGAATTGCATAAGAACCCTGTGTTTCTAAATACAAATGTTCCTGTCCGTTTGAAAAAGTTTCTCCTTCATAAACATAATAACATTCTGTAAAAGATTTTTTAGTATTTCCTGATTTAAAACTTCTTGGAGCATTAATAAAATAACCTTTTTCTTTGGCCTCTTTTGCTGTTGTTATGACTGGTAATTCATCTATCTCAATATTTATAAGTGCTCTTGCCTTTTTTGCTATAGATTCACTCTCTGCTACAATAAAAGCAATTGGTTGCCCCCAAAAATGGACTTCCTTTTCTGCAAAAAGAGGCTCGTCTTGAATAATTCCTCCAATTTGATTTTCTCCTAAAATATCTTTGTGTGTAAAAATTTTGATCACTCCCTTAACCCCTTCCGCTTTAGTGTAATCAACCGAAATAATTTTTCCGTGTGCTTTTGGAGAATCAAACACCAAACCAAATAAGGTATCATGCCTTGTAATGATATCATCTACAAAAAGGGATTCCCCTCGTAAATGGCCATAAGAATCAATATTTTTCATACTTTTTATCAAGAAAATAAATTTTGAAATTTAATCTTTTTAGGAAATAATTCAATAAAATGGGCAAAGAATAACTGCTTTGCCAACAAACGTTTATAACTAGATGTACCCCTAACATCACTGATTGGACTTATTTCTGATTGAAGTATTTTTTCAGCTTGTTTGATCGTTTTTATATCAATTATTTTTCCATTTAGGAAATCATTTGTTTTTGTTAAAAATTTAGGAATTGCAGCAATACCTCCCAATGAAAAATAAGCATTATTAATTCTATTATTTTTGATGTTGATCCTAATTGCAGTATTTACACTTGCAATATCCAAATATGAGCGTTTACTTACTTTTTCAAAATTGAAATAGGTATTTTTATCAGGAATTAAAAAAGATACTGAATTAATTAATTCACCTTCCTTTAAATCGAATTTTTTATAATCCTGATGAAATTTTTGAAATGAAATCTCTCTTGTTGTTCCATTTTTATTTTTAATTCTCAATGTACTATTCAAAGCTAAAAAAAAGATAGACATATCACCAATTGGTGATGCATTTACAAAATTACCTCCAAGAGTACCCATATTTCTTATCTGCTGAGAAGAAACTAGCTTTAAAAATGAATTTAGCTTTGGAAAAATATTTTGTAATTTGTCATTCTCTAATAATTCAGTAACCGTTGTACTCGCGCCAATAGTACAGATTTTATCAGAAAATGTTATTCCTTTTAAAGAAGATTCTTCTCCAATTAAGTTTATGTTTTCTTCAGATAATTGATCGGCAAATTGTACATATATATCAGTTCCGTTGGCGACTATTGTTCCGCTTGAAGAATTTAATTTTTGAATTTTTAGATCATTTAGTTTCTTCGGTATTTCAATAAAATAATCAGGAACAAACCCTTTATCGATCAACCATTTAACCTGATGATCTGCATCTTTAAATATTAATTTTTCATCAATATCTATTGTTGCTTTTTCAATGGATTTATACCCTGTACATCGACAAATATTTCCGCTTACAGCATCATTAATTGTGTTGAGATTATCCTGTTAATTTCTTAAAACATATCCGGTTAATGAAACAACAAAACCCGGTGTACAAAAACCACATTGTGTTGCATGATTATCAGATAAAGATTGTTGAACAGAATTTAGATCTTGAGTTAAATTGATACCTTCAATTGTTACAATGTGCTTTCCGTTAGCATTTCCCAAAGGATAAATACACGAGGTAATACTTTGGTAAGAGATCTTATTTTTATTTAATGTTCCTACTAAAACAGTACAAGCACCACAATCTCCCTCCCGGCATCCAATTTTTGTTCCTTTTAATTGTTCCTTTTCTCGAATAAAATCAAGTAAAGTCATACCAGAATTGGAAGATGTCTTAATGATCTTATTATTTAATATAAATTGAATCATATTCAACGGGCAAGTTATAAAAAATTGTATAAAATATCGATCTACAAAGGATATTTAATAAATTTCAAAAAATAAGTTTTTATCCTGTATTTTTAATTTTATTTTAATCAATAGCATTCTAAGCGTTTATAAAAGAATCATATAAAATTCGCTACTAAAATGGTAACATTTTTGTAATTTGGATGTCAAATATAAAAACTAACAAAATATTATTATGAAAACATTAAAATTACTACTCTTAACACTTATTATTAGTATATCATTTACTGTAAAAGCTCAAACTGCAGATGAAATCATTGCAAATTATTTTGAAAATACAGGAGGTATTGAAAATTGGGAAAAGCTTGAAGGTATTAAAATGTATGCTAAAGTAAATCAAAATGGTATGGAAATACCGCTTGAGATTACACAATTAAAAGGGGGCAAACAGATGACCGTTATTAATTTTCAAGGAAAAGAGATCAAGCAAGGTGTTTTTGATGGAGAAACCTTATGGGGAATTAATTTCATGACTCAAAAAGCAGAAAA
Source organism: Flavobacteriia bacterium (assembly GCA_030626085.1). Classification (GTDB taxonomy): domain Bacteria; phylum Bacteroidota; class Bacteroidia; order Flavobacteriales; family Flavobacteriaceae; genus Namhaeicola. Next base: position 3,247 of record DAOUPQ010000064.1, on the reverse strand, counting down.
AAGCGATAAGGAAGCTACCGATAATATGAAATTAGAAAAAAATGATTTTCCTGATCCTTTTTTAAATTTTAAAGCAAAGAATTATTCTGTTGAATTATTGGGTAAAGAAACTATAGATGGAGCCGAAACCTTTAAATTAAAACTGGTTAAAGAACCTGTTACTGTTGATGGTAAAAAAGAAGAAAATATTTCTTATTACTACTTTGATACTGAAAACTTTGTGCCAATTGTTGTACAAAGTGAAATTAGATCAGGGCAATTTAAAGGGCAAGTTTCTGAAGCTAAAATGAGTGATTATCAAGAAGTTGATGGTATTTATTTTCCTTATTCCTTAACACAAGGTATAAAAGGACAAGGAGGCCAGCCCATAACCATTGATAGAATTGAGCTAAATCCAAAAATAGATGATTCAGCGTTTGCTTTTCCGGAAGAAACTGAAACTGAAACTACAACTCCGGCTCAGGATAATAAATAATAAAATATCTTATAATATCCTCAATAATTTTATTGAGGATTTTTTTTAACCAATCTAAACTCTGAGAAATGAAAAAAATACTTTTCACAATGCTTTGGAGCATTTTAATACTTCCTGCATTTTCTTACGCACAAGCTACAGATACAATAAAAGCAAACGATCTTTTTGGAGATCTTAAGGCAAGACATATCGGACCGGCTTTAATGAGTGGTAGAATTAACGATATGGAGGTACATCCTACAAATCCCAGAATTATCTATGCAGGAACGGCCGGCGGCGGTGTTTGGAAATCAAATGATAGTGGTACAACATTTAATTCAATATTTGATGAGTATTGCCAATCTATTGGTGCAGTTGCAGTTGATCCGAATGATCCGGATAAAGTAGTTTATGTGGGTACCGGTGAAACATGGACCCGCAATAGTGTTTCTTATGGTGATGGTTTATACAAAACAACAGATGGTGGTTCAACTTGGAAAAAGATCGGATTTGAAAAGTCTGAGCGTATTGCCAATATTATTATTAATCCTAAAAATTCTAAAGAAATTTATCTTGCAGTTCTGGGAGCTTTATGGTCTGATAGTGATGAAAGAGGTGTTTATAAGACCATAGATGGTGGTGGAACCTGGGAAAAAGTATTGTATATAAATCCAAAAACAGGTTGTGCTGATCTTGCTATAGACCCTTCAAATCCAAATATTTTGTATGCTTCTATGTGGGAATTTAGACGTACTGCCTGGTCGTTTGAATCAGGAGGTGAAAACAGTGCTTTATATAAATCTGTTGATGCCGGTAAAACATGGAATAAAATTCACAATGGGTTTCCAAAAGGAAAATTAGGCCGCTTGGCAATTGCAGTTGCACCTTCTAACCCAACAATAATTTATACAGTTATCGAAGCTGAAGAGGATAATCGTAAAGGACTTTATCGCAGTGACGATGCCGGCAAAAACTGGAAACAATTAAACAATGATTTTGGTATTACTGTACGTCCATTTTATTTTTCTCGACTTGTTGTTGATCCTAAAAATCCTGATGTTATCGTTAAAGGAGGTTTGACTGGTTCAATTTCAAGAGATGGAGGAAAAACATTTAAAAACTTAGGCAATATGCACAGTGATATTCATGATATTGCTTTTGCAATTAATGATTCTGATATAATTTATGCAGGTACTGATGGTGGAGTATATCGTTCATGGAATGGAGGAACAACTATGGAAATTGTAGAAAACCTACCGCTTTCACAATTCTATCATGTAAGTGTTGACAATGAAGAACCTTATAATGTTTACGGTGGCTTGCAAGACAATGGCTCCTGGTATGGTCCATCCAGATCAACAGGAGGAATTAAAGCAAAAGACTGGAAATCAATAGGAGGGGGAGATGGTTTTAGAGTATATAAACATCCAACCAAGAGCATTATCTATTCTGAAATGCAAGGAGCTGCCAATGTTTGGCGCTACGATGTAGATAAAAAATTGATAAAAACTATTCAACCATTACCAAAAAAAGGTGACCCAAAATTGCGCTTTAACTGGAATGCTCCAATAGCTATTAGTAATTTTAAACCCGATAGAATTTATATAGGAAGTCAGTTTCTTCACAAATCAGAAAATATGGGCGATACCTGGAAAATTATTTCTCCAGATCTAAGCACAAATGACAAAACAAAACAAGAACAAGAAAATTCAGGAGGTTTATCTATTGATAATTCAGGAGCTGAAAATCATACTACCATTTTTACGATTGCTGAATCTCCCCTAGATGAAAACATTATTTGGGTGGGTACTGATGATGGTAATGTGCAAATCACGACAAATGGTGGTAAAAATTGGAAAAATACTTCGGAAAATATTTTAGGTTTACCTAAAAACATCTGGGTTTATCATATTGAAGCTAGCTCTCATGACAAAGCAACTGCCTATGCTGTTTTTGAAGGACATACAACCGGAGATATGAAACCATATACTTATAAAACAACAGATTATGGTAAAACATGGACAAATATTTTAACCAATGAAGTTGTAGGTTTTGTCAGAAATATTCAGGAAGATTATGTAAATCCCAATTTATTATTCCTAGGTACTGAACTTGGACTGTATATTACTTTAGATGGTGGTAATAGCTGGAGTAAATTCACCAATAATATGCCCTCTGCAGCTGTTCATTTTATTGATCTACAAAGAAAGACCAATGATCTGGTAATGGGCACACATGGCAGAGGAATTATTATAATTGATGATATTTCTCCCTTGCGTGAAATTACCCCTGAAATGATGAAAGAAAAAGTACATTTCTTAAATTCTAGACCTACTATTATGGTTGATCAAGGTGGCTTTTCAGGAAATTTTGGGAGTGAAACTCAATTTGTAGGCGCTAATCCTACAAGAGCAGCACAAATTAAATATTTCCTTCCAAAACGCCATACTTTTGGAAAAATGACATTAGAAATTCAAGATTTAGAAGGTAATAAAATCACAACATTAAGTCCCGGAAAATCAAAGGGAATTAATATTGTAAATTGGCCTTATACCATCAAACAACCTAAAACAGCAAAAGGAAAAACTTTTAGTTTTGGCGGTTTTACTTCACCTCGGGTTAAGGCAGGTAAATATAAAGCTGTTCTCACAAAAGGTAAAGAAACTTATAAGCATGAATTTGAAGTTGTTTATGATGAGCGAACCGGTTTATCAAAAAGTGATCGGGAACTAAAATATAATACAACCATGGAAATGTATGATATGACTCAAGAGTTGGCGTATATGGTTTATG
>DAOUPQ010000089.1 GCA_030626085.1 Flavobacteriia bacterium | reverse complement strand
ATATCCATTAATGAGAACTTCATATACTCTATTCGATAGAATCCTGCATTGGTCTCTGGCATTTTCAATTTTATTTATACTACTTACGGTATTTTTAAGATTAAACTGGATGGAAAAGAATCATGTGGCAGCTATTTTAACTGATGGCTTATCAAATATTGATATTGACATCACCAAAGAACAAGCTATAAAAATTGCCAAACAAATTCGTAAACCTATGTTTGACTGGCACCTAATTATAGGATATATTGCTGCTGGTATTTTTGTATTCAGAATTATCTATAATGCCACCAAAAAGAGCTTATATGATCCCAAAACCACAACCGAAAAATTTCAATTATGGATATATAGAGGGTTTTATATTTTACTGGGTTTTACTTTAATAACAGGATTATTGATCAAATTTGGTCCGGATTTTATACATGGTATTGCGGAAGAAATTCACAAACTGACTTTGTTCTATATGATTCCATTCTTGATCATCCATTTTACTGGTATTACCCTGGCTGAATTTGGCTCAAAAAAAGGAATTGTTTCTAAAATGATTGGAGGAGAATCGAAAGGTTAAGTTAATTTGTTATTTTTGAGTGATAAGATTTTTTTAGGAAATGAATATTCCTGATTGACCGGTTTTAATTAGTTTTTCATTATCAAAAACAGTTAAAATGATATTAACTTTTAATTCTTTTTCTCGCTAAGTCTATAAAGAAATCAATATTTCACTATATCTCTCATTCACTACCTTTCAATTTAAAAAATCTATCAACTTCTTTATAGCTAATCCTCTATGAGAAATTTTTCCTTTTTCTTCTAAACTCATTTCGGCAAAAGACCGATCAAAACCAACGGGTTGAAAGATAGGGTCATAACCAAATCCTTTTTCACCCTTTTTATATTCTAGAATTTCTCCTTTACAAATACCTTCAAATAAGTATTGTTTTCCTTTTAAATTCAAAGCTATTGCTGTTCTGAACTGAGATGCCCTATTTGTTATCCCTTTCATTTCTTTCAACATTTTTTGCACATTATCTTCATAGGTAACATCTTCTCCCGCATATCTGGCAGACATAACTCCTGGAGCTCCATTTAATGCATCTACTTCTAATCCTGTATCATCAGCAAAACAATCATAACCATAATTTTTGGTAATATAATCTGCTTTTAATTTAGCGTTTCCTTCTATTGTGTCTTCTGTTTCTTCTATCTCTTCGGTACAACCGATATCTTTTAAACTTAATATCTCAATATCTTTAGGTAATAAAGCTTTGATCTCTTTTACTTTATTTTTGTTATTTGTTGCAAATACAATCTTCATTTCTAGAATATTTATAAAAACAAATGTAATAAAATCAGTAAAAAATATTGTCATCAAAATATGAAAATGTTACATTTGCTCAGTTAAAAATATTTATTAATGACTGTTGAAAACATCAGAAAATATATTGAAAATTATAAAAAAAAAGGATTAAAAATTTTTATTACCTCTTCTTTTCAAACACACAGTATTCCGCTGTTACATATTATAAGTGAGATAGATAAAACTATTCCTGTAATGTTTATCAATACGGGTTATTTGTTTCCGGATACTTTAATATTTAGAGATAAAATTGTAAAATTATTGGATTTAAATTTAGTAAATATAAATCCAATAATTTCAAAGATCAATCAAAAAGATTGCAATGGTAATCTACTCTTTGCTTCAGACCCTGATCATTGTTGTTACCTCAATAAAACCCAACCCCTTGAAACGGTTTTAGCTAATCATGATATTTGGATCAACGGAATTAGAGCAAATCAAAATGAGAACAGAAAGAAAATGAATATTGTAGAAGATGGAGCCTTTAATTGCAAACGCTTCCATCCCATTTTAGATTGGAATAATAAGATGATCTATGATTATATTAAAAAATACAATTTACCAAAACATCCGCTAGAAGAAAAAGGTTACTTAAGTATTGGTTGTGAACCATGCACTCAAAAAATTGATGTTACCAATGATCGCTCCGGAAGATGGGCAGGTTTAAATAAAACCGAATGTGGTTTACATACAGATCTGGCAGGAAAGTGATGATGCTTCAAGTTAAAAGGTTATAGGTTAATATTCTCTCGCTAAGTCGCAAAGATGCAAAGAAAAACAAAATGACAGAAAATGAAATATCAAAAATAATTGTCAATACCTGCTATCAAATTCATATAGAGCTTGGTCCTGGCTTATTAGAATCTGTTTATGAAGAAATATTGTATTCCGAGCTATTGAATCAAGGGTTAAAAGTGGAACGACAAAAGGCAATTCCGGTAATTTGGAAAGAGAATAAAATGAATCTTGAATTTAGAGCTGATTTAATTGTAGAAAATAAAGTAATAATTGAATTAAAATCTGTTGAATCTATTGCTCCTGTACATCCAAAACAATTATTAACATATTTGAAAATAACAGGATTAAAATTTGGTTTGTTGATTAATTTCAATGAAGCATTGATTAAGTATGGAATTACAAGAATTGTAAATAAATTATAAAAATCTTTGCGCCTTTGCGCCTCTGCGAGAAAAAAAATGAAATGAAAATACTCATCACCGGTGGAGCCGGATACATAGGTACAGAATTAGCCTACGAATTAGATAATAACCCTGAAGTTGAACAAATTATTATTTATGATAATCTAAGTAGGGGAAATATAAATTTATTTATAGGAATCCAAAAACTAAGCAATAAAATAAAATTTATTCAAGGCGATATTCTTGATTCACGGTTACTTAGAAAAACACTAAAAGACATAGATGTGGTCTATCACCTGGCAGCTAATGTTACTACGCCTTTTGCCGATCAAAATCCGCATCTTTTTGAGCAAATAAACCATTGGGGAACCGCAGAAGTAGTTTATGCTGTAGAGGAAAGCAATGTTAAAAAATTTATTTACACCAGTAGCGCTTCGGTTTATGGTGCTTCTTCAGAAGAAGTAAATAAAAATACTTTACCCAATCCAAAGACTTTTTACGGAATTTCAAAATTAAGGGGTGAAGAACATGTAAATCGACTTATGGACAAAAATCTGGAAACCTATATTGTCCGTTGTGGCAATATTTATGGTTATAGCAAAAGCATGCGTTTTGACTCAGTGATTAATAAATTTTTGTTTGAAGCCAATTTTAAAAACAGGATTTCCATTCAAGGCACTGGTGAACAACACCGCTCATTTATCCATATTGATAAAACTGCTAATATCTTAAAAAGATTGATTTTCAGTAATCTACCTAAAGGTAGCTATGATTTAGTTGAAGATAATTTAAGCATTAACCATATAGTAGATACACTTAAAATTCTATATCCAAATCTAGAAACTTTGTTTATCAATCAACAATTAAAATTAAGAGAATTAAAAGTAAAACCAAATAAACATATCAATGCATTAACTAATATCCCAAAGAGGACTCTATTAGATGTTTTAACTGTTTTTAAGAATGAATTCTCATTTTGATTAAAACTATTCAGAAGAAACTTTAAATTACTATTTTTAAATCTTGGCCTTAATCTTTTTAAAAATCAAAACAATAAAGAAAGCAATCAATCCAACAATTAATCCCATAATGATTTCAGCAATCATCATTGGAAATGCATGAAAGAAATCATGTACTTGAGGTACATTATGTACATACATTCCTCCACCTACCAGTAACATTGCTATGGTTCCGACAATAGCAAGCAGTTTAATTAATTTTGGCAAGGCCCAAACCAGACCTTTACCGATAACCACCATAGAAGATTTAATTAACTTAGGTTTATTCCTAGCATTTTTGACCAATTTAAAACCTGCATCATCCATACGAACCATTAAAGCTACAATTCCATAAACACCAACAGTTGCTAAAATTGCAATAATAGAAACAACCATAATTTGCGTCATCAATGGTTGATCAGAAACAGTTCCTAAAGCAATCATAATGATCTCAACAGATAGAATAAAATCAGTTAGAATTGTATTCTTGATCTTTACTTTTTCTGCTTTAAGAATTTCTTCTTCAGTTTCAATTTCCAGAATATCTTCATGCTTATCTCCTTTATGAAAAAATGTATGAATAATTTTTTCGACACCTTCAAAACTTAGATAAACACCACCAATAAGTAAAATAGGCACAATTAATTTTGGTGCAAAAGCACTTAATAAAAAAGCAAAGGGTAAAATAATCAACTTATTTAAAAAAGAACTCTTTGTAATAATCCAAAGCACCGGCAATTCTCTTGAAGCTCTAAAACTTGATGCTTTTTCAGCACCAACTGCCAGATCATCACCCAAAACACCTGCTGTTTTTTTTGCAGCAACCTTTGCCATTATGGAAACATCATCCATCAACATAGCAATGTCATCTAAAATTGCGAAAAATCCTGTCATTATATTTTTTTATTTATTTCAAAAATAGATAAATATTATTTGAAACCTACATTGAGTATGAATTATCTGCTTTTACATACAAAAAGGTAATATTTTAATGTTTACCAAGAGACATAATCAAGTTAATTATGTATTAAATAAAACACCCAAGATCTAGTTAACAATAATGATATTTTATTCAAGAAATTTGTTGATATTAATAACACATTTGTTACCAATTTTCTTATTTTAAATACAATAAGGTTATGTATATTTGTTCATTAATTTAAACCAACTTTTCAGTAGGCAGTTTTTTAATTAACAGATAATTACAAAATTTTAAACAGATGAAATATTTTAAAATACTTTTCTTATTTATTACACTTCAAATCACCGCCCAGCAAGGTGGTATGTGGATACCTTCATTATTAGAAGGAATGAACGAAACCGAAATGCAAAGTCTAGGCAGTAAAATGTCAGCCAAAGATATTTACGACACCAACAATTCAAGCTTAAAGGATGCCATTATTCATTTTAATGGCGGTTGTACAGGTGAGATAATTTCAGATAAAGGTTTGATCTTAACCAATCATCACTGTGGTTATGGAGCCATTCAATCACATTCATCTGTAGAACACGACTATCTTAAAAATGGTTTTTGGGCAATGAGCGATACTGAAGAATTATCTAATCCCGGGATGTATGTTACTTTTATCAAAAGAATTGATGATGTTACAAAACAAGCATTTAATGGCGTAAACGATGTGATGAATGCTAAAGAAAAACAATCAAAGATCGATCAAAATATTGCTATCATTAAAAAAAATGTAACTAAAGATGATTGGCAGGATGTACAAGTAAGAGCTTTTTACAAAGGAAATCAATACCTTTTATTTATTATTGAAAAGTATAATGATATTCGTCTGGTTGGGGCACCTCCTACCGCAATAGGAAAATTTGGATCGGATACAGATAACTGGATGTGGCCTCGTCATACAGGAGATTTTTCATTATTTAGGATCTATGCCGATAAAAATAATCGTCCGGCTGAATATTCTAAAGATAATGTACCATTTAAACCAAAACATTTTTTACCGGTTTCTATAGATGGTGTTGTTGAAGATGATTTTACTTTGATATTTGGTTTTCCCGGAAGAACAAACGAATATTTACCGGCAATCGCTATAGATCAAATAGTACATACAGTTAATCCTGCAAAAATTGAAATTAGAGATGAAGCACTTAAAATTGTTGATTCTTATATGCGCGCAGATGATAAAATTAAAATTCAATATGCTTCAAAATATGCCAGAATAGCCAATTATTGGAAAAAGTGGATCGGTGAGAATCAAGGCATTGAAAAATCAAATGCTATTGCTAAAAAACAAAAATTAGAACAAGAATTTATCAATATCAATAAAAACAATTCTAAATATAAAAATTTACTCAATGATTTTGATAAACTTTATAAAGAAATTGATGATGTCGCTTTGGCAAGAGCCTACTGGACAGAGGTTTCTTATCGAAATGTAGAATTGTTAAGAGCTACTGTTAGGCTATATCAATTTGAAGAAAAAGTAACCGCAGATCCAACAAGTTTTGAATCGGAAAGAGCTAAATTAATTAATTCATCAAAAGGTAATTTTAAAAACTATAACGCTAAAGTTGATAAAGATGTTTTTGAAAAACTGATTGAAATTTACAGCACTAAAATTCCTGCAGCATACCTTTCAGATAACCTGAAAAATGTTAATTATTCAGATCTGACCAATACAATTTACGGTAAATCAAAATTAACAAATCCCGAAGATTTTAAATCTCTTTTGGAAGGTACCCAACAACAGGTTATTGAAAAAATTAATGCTGATCCTGCTTATATTCTAGGTAAAGATCTAACAAAAGATTTTTACACAAAGATCAACCCAAAATTTTATGAGATCAACCTTGAAATTCAGGCAGTTCAAAAAGAATATATGAAAGCTTTAATGGAAACTTTTCCTGATGAACGCTTTTTTCCTGATGCCAATAGTACTTTACGTATAACCTATGGAAAAGTGAAAGGTTATTATCCAAAAGATGGTATTTATTACAAACCTGTATCTTATTTAAAAGGTGTTATAGAAAAATACAAACCCGGTGATTATGAGTTCGATGTTCCTCAAAAACTGATCAATCTATATCAAAATAAGGATTTTGGCAAATATGGAATCGATGGTAAAATGCCTGTTAACTTTATAGGTACTAATCATACTACCGGTGGTAACTCAGGTAGTCCGGCTTTAGATGCATACGGTAATCTTATCGGTTTGAATTTTGACAGGGTTTGGGAAGGCACTATGAGTGATTATAATTACGACCCTGAAATTTGCAGGAATATCATGGTAGATGTCAGATATATTCTATTTATCATCGATAAATATGCAGGTAATAAAAGATTGATCAACGAAATGAAATTAGTTCATCCTAAAAAGTGAAAATTAACTCAATTATTATATAATCAATAACTCAAAATTTTAATTAAAATGAAATATTTAAAACTCTATTTTTTATTTGTTTTTCTAAGCATTATTTCGTGTAAAACGGTACAAGAAACCACAACAGTCCCCGAAGTCAAACAATCTAATGTACTTAGCGCCGAAGAAGCTAAGGAAATCCAGGGAGGTATGTGGATTCCTTCTCTTTTAGAAGGAATAAATGAAGATGAAATGCAATTATTAGGTAGTAAATTATCTGCCAAAGATATTTACGATGTAAACAATTCAAGTTTAAAAGATGCCATTGCAATTTTTGGAAGAGGATGTACCTCTGAAATGATCTCACCAAATGGATTGTTACTCACAAATCACCATTGTGGTTATGGATCAATTCAATCGCATTCTACAGTTGAACACGATTATTTAAAAGATGGTTTTTGGGCAAAAAGTTACGATCAGGAAATACCATCTCCTAATTTGACTGCTACTTTTATAATTAGAATTGACGACGTAACTTCTTTGGTTTTAGCTGGAATCTCTGATGAAATGGACGAATCAGCAAAACAAAAATTAATAGATCAAAATATTAATAAAGTAACCAAATCTGCGCAAAAAGAAGAATGGCAAAAAGCCAATATAAAAGCTTTTTTTAAGGGAAATCAATACTTTTTAACAATTACT
>DAOUPQ010000074.1 GCA_030626085.1 Flavobacteriia bacterium | reverse complement strand
ATAATAAAGGAGGTGCAATTTTACATATGTTAAGAGCATATATTGGAGATGAAGCTTTTAAGGCAGGTTTAAAATTATTTTTAGATGAGAATGCTTATGGTACAGGTGAGGCACATCAATTACGATTAGCATTTGAAAAAATTACAGGTAAAGATCTTAATCAGTTTTTTAATCAGTGGTACTTTAATAATGGACATCCTATATTAGATATTATTTATGACTATAATGAGCAAGGAAGTATTGTAGCTGTTAATATAAAACAGACTCAAGATGAAATGTTTGAGTTTCCTTTAGCAATTGATGTATATGAAGGGGCGAAGCCAAAAAGATATGATGTTTGGGTAGATGAAAAAAATAAGTCATTTTCATTCAAAGTTAAATCTAAACCAAATCTGGTGAATGTTGGTGCTAATAAAACGCTTTTAGCTGAAATTATCGATCATAAAACAATTGAAAACTATATTTATCAATACAATTACGCACCTAAATATGAGGATAGACGTGAAGCAATAATAGGTTTGTCAGAAAATCAGAATAATGATGAAGTATTAAAAACATTAACAAAGGCTTTAAATGATAAGTATTACGGTTTAAGGATATTGGCAATCGAAAAGTTTGATATATCTAAAACCAATTCTAAAGAAGCACTAAAAACCATGGAAAAATTAGCTGTTAATGATCCAAAAACTTTGGTTCAGGCTGCTGCTATTAAAAAGTTAGGTTTATTGGAAGCCAAAGGTTATGCTCCAATATATACTAAGGCTTTAGACAGCAAGTCATTTGCTGTTAAAGGTAGTGCACTTAATTCGTTATATACTATTGATAAAACTACTGCTGTAGCCTATACAAACTCAATTACTGATGAGACTGTAAAGAATCATATGAAAGATGCTTTGATTCCTATATACATTAAGGATAAAATGGAGGAACAAATGCCTTTTGTAGCTGAAAATTTGGTAGAAGGTATGTTTTTAACTGAAGATAAAAATACACAGAATATTTACAAGGAAGGTTTTCAATGGGTTGTTGGAAGTGATAATAAAGATGCAACTCAAAATCTGGTAGATAATTTTGTTGAAATTGGTAATAAATACAAACAATATGGCGCTGATAAAATGGCCAATCAGGTTTTAAATCAGGTTTTAACAGCAAAAAAATCATCTAATTCTGCAAATAAAGATACTTTGGTTAAAATTGTTGAAGATGGATTAAATAGGATAAAATAAAATAATCCTATAAGTTTTAAACTTTGTAGGTTATGATTTATTCATCTACAAAATCTTTATAATGCTTAAATCTGTAATAAATATCATTAACATAATTATAAGGCTCACTACCCCTTACATAGCCTGATCTTACAACAGGATCACGATAATATTTAGGTTTTGATAATTTTAAAATAAATTCATCAACTCCATTATCCCAGTTCAATGTATCTTTTTTGTGCTTTTTAGCCAGAGCTTTGGCATCAATTACATGACCATAACCACAATTATAACTTGCCAGTGCAAATTTGATACGTTGAATAGAATCGGGAACACTAGTCCAATAATTATATAACTTATTGAGATATTTTAGGCCTCCTTTGATGCTTTGTTCCGGATCATGAACATTTTTAATGCCTAATCCTTTTGCAGTTGCAGGCATAATTTGCATTAACCCTCCGGCACCAGCCCATGATTTAATATTTGGTTCGAACTTTGATTCCTGATAAATAACAGATTTCACCAAGCGCCAATCCCAACCTATTTCAGTTGCATATTTTTTAACCAAATCATCATATACGCTAATTTTTCCGGTTGTTTCAGTATAGTAATCACTACTAATTATTTTATTGAATTTTCGTCGGTTTTTAAAGTATTTGTTATAGATGATATTATACTCTTTAGAACCTTTGTAATTTTTAATACTTTTGTTCAATTCTTCTAGTAGGTCGGGCGAATTCTTTCTTACAGCCCAGGCAATTCTTTGTGATAGACTAACCGGTGTTTCTACATCAAGATCAGGGTAATAACTTTTATGAATAGAGGCTATATTGTTATCAGCAATAGTATATTTTATTTTACCATCATTAACCATTTTAATAGTTTCTTCAACAGTTAAATATCCGGGTAAAATATCAATATAAATTGTATCTCCAAGTGTTTGAGATAAATTGACCAATTGATCATAAAATGAAGTTTTTTTTCTTACGGATACAGTATCTCCAATCAGATCAACTACATCAGTAATCAATTGTTTTTTAATTCTGTCAATTCCCATTTTTCGCCAGTTTGCCGGTTTTTTTTGAATTAAGGTTTGATGTGTTATCAAATATGGATCAACAAAATTTATTTGTTTTTTTCTTTCAGCGGTAATGGTATAGCCGGTTGAAATAATGTCGCCTTTACCTTGATTTAACATGGGTATCAATGAATCAATATCATCTGCCAAAATAATTTCTAAACTAACATCAAGTTTGTCGGCAATTCTATTGAGCATTTCATATTCAAATCCTAAAGTTTGTCCTCTATATAAAAAATAACCGGTTGGAGAGTAGGTAGTTATTGCTTTTAATATACCTGATTCTTTTATCTGTTTAAGATCTCTTTTAAAAGATTCCGGTAGTATTGTGTTTGGATCTTTTTCCTTACTTTTTGGTTGCTTTGAACAAGAAAATAGTAAGAGAATTACCAGAGAAAAATATAAAATTCGTTTAAAAAAACTAAGCATATTAAATATTAAAATGGAAATATTACAATACTAAAGTAAAGAAAAAAAAATAAATGGTTATTCAGGTGATAATTCAGAACATTTCTATTCATGTAGTGATTATCTTTATACCGGATATATCATCTTGTGCAAAAAAGGGCTTCATATTATGTGATGCCCTTATAAACTCTATTAAAAATTATATAATTTACTCTTCAGATTTTTTTTTATGTTTTTTGATCTTTATTTTAAGTTGATCTTCTTTTTCATCCAGATCCATAAAAATTTCATCATTTTCACTTAATTTTGAATTTACAATTTCTTGTGCCAAAGTATCTTCAATATATTTTTGAATAGCTCTTTTTAATGGCCTAGCACCATAATCCTTATCAAATCCTTTATCAGCAATATAATCTTTAGCTTTTTCACTTAAAGTCAATTTGTAACCCAGATCTGAAATTCTGGACAATAATTTTTCTAATTCAATATCAATAATTGCGTGAATATCTTCCCTTTTTAAAGGATTAAATATAATAACATCATCAACCCTATTAAGAAACTCAGGAGCAAAGGTTTTTTTCAAAGCATTTTCAATAATACTTTTTGTATTTGAATCGACTTGCGATTTTTTGGCAGCTGTACCAAAGCCAACACCTTGTCCGAAATCTTTTAACTGTCGAGATCCAATATTTGAGGTCATAATTAAAACAGTATGCCTAAAATTGATCTTTCTGCCTAAACTATCAGTTATATAACCATCGTCTAAAATTTGGAGTAGTATATTAAATACATCAGGATGTGCTTTTTCAATTTCATCTAGTAAAACGACAGCATAAGGTTTTCGGCGTATTTTTTCAGTTAATTGCCCACCTTCTTCATAACCTACATAACCAGGAGGTGCACCAATCAAACGAGAAATTGCAAATTTCTCCATGTATTCGCTCATGTCAATTCTAACAAGCGCATCAGAACTGTCAAACAGTTCAGTAGCCAGTACTTTTGCCAATTGCGTTTTACCTACACCGGTTTGGCCTAAAAAGATAAAAGAGCCAATGGGTTTGTCAGGATCTTTTAAACCAACTCTGTTGCGTTGAATTGCTTTTACGACTTTACTTACAGCTTCGTCCTGACCAATTATTTTTCCTTTGATCAATTTTGGAAGATCTCTTAAACGTTTGCTTTCGGCTTCAGCTATTCTGTTAACAGGAATTCCGGTCATCATACTTACTACTTCAGCTACATTTTCTTCAGTAACAGTTTCTTTATGCAATTTTGATTTTTCTTCCCATTCTAATTGAGCCAATTCGAGTTCTTTTTCCAGCCGTTTTTCATCATCACGTAATTTGGCAGCTTCTTCGTATTTCTGACTTCTAACAACTTTGTTCTTTAGTGCGGTTACTTCTTCTAAGTTTTTTTCGAGTTCTAGAATTTTCTTAGGAACCACTATATTTGTTATATGAATTCTTGAACCTGCCTCATCTAGAGCATCAATAGCTTTATCTGGTAAATACCGCTCAGTCATATATCTGTCAGTAAGTTTCACACAAGCTTTTATAGCATCGTCAGTATAAGTTACATTATGATGATCTTCATATTTATTCTTGATATTCATCAAGATTTCAATAGTTTCTTCAACAGAGGTTGGCTCGATGATTATTTTTTGAAAACGACGTTCTAAAGCACCATCTTTTTCGATATGCTGACGGTATTCGTCAAGTGTTGTGGCGCCAATGCATTGAATATCACCTCTTGCCAGTGCCGGTTTAAACATATTTGAAGCATCTAGTGAACCTGTTGCTCCACCTGCACCCACAATAGTATGAATTTCATCAATAAACAATATTATGTCATCATTTTTTTCAAGTTCATTCATCAATGCTTTCATTCGTTCTTCAAATTGACCCCGATATTTTGTACCTGCAACTAAGCTGGCCAGATCTAATGAAACAATTCTTTTATTGAATAAAATCCTGGAAACTTTACGTTCTATAATACGTAATGCCAAACCTTCTGCAATAGCTGATTTTCCTACTCCGGGTTCACCAATTAAAACAGGGTTATTCTTTTTACGGCGACTTAAAATTTGAGAAATACGTTCAATTTCTTTCTTTCTACCAACAACCGGATCCAATTTGCCGTTTTCTGCCATTAAAGTTAGATCACGACCAAAATTATCCAATACCGGAGTTTTGGTTTTCTTGCTCATTTTGCTTTTTGGCGGACCTTCAAATGGATTTTTTTTAGGTTCATTGTATTCTTCCTGATGAGGTAAATCTGCTCTGGGTTCTTCACTTTTATCAGAATCTACAAATAACTCTTTAAAAACATCTTTTACATCCTCATAATAGATATCAAATTTATGTAAAACCTGTGTGGTTGGGTCATTTTCATTTCTTAAAATACACAGTAATAAATGCGCAGTACTAATACTATCACTTTTATATAGTTTAGCTTCTAAAAATGTTGTTTTTAAAGCTTTTTCAGCTTGTTTTGTTAGATGTAAACTCTTTTTATTACTTAAATTTTCAATGTTAGAAATTGGATTTAACAATTCAATTTTTCTACGTAGTTCAGTGAAATTTATTTCAAAAGAACTCAAAATGTCGTAGGCATCTCCATTTGCCTTTCGTAAAAGACCTAACATTAAGTGTTCTGTGCCTATAAATTCATGACCTAATCGCAAAGCTTCTTCTTTACTATAAGCTATAACATCCTTTACTTTTGGTGAAAAATTATCATCCATTTATATTGTATTTATGTTGTAAATTTAGCAGAATTTTTGATTAATTCATTACAAAAGTTATAAGCATATTTAAACAACATACTAATTCATTAAATAATAAGCTTTTATACTAGCAATTTTGTTGATAAATTATGTTAATAAATAATGTGTTAAGACATTATAAAACATAGAATAATTGTATATTGCTGCTTCTTAAAAAAAATAAAAAAATACAATAAAAAATATGGCAGAAAATGGTAATATAATTCCTATTAATATAGAAGATGAAATGAAGTCAGCATACATTGATTATTCAATGTCTGTTATTGTTTCTCGTGCTTTACCGGATGTAAGAGATGGGCTAAAACCTGTTCATCGAAGAGTTTTGTTTGGAATGCATGAACTGGGAATAAAAGCTACAGGAGCTCATAAAAAATCAGCCAGGGTAGTAGGAGAAGTTTTGGGTAAGTACCATCCTCATGGAGATACATCTGTTTATGATGCCATGGTTAGAATGGCTCAAGATTGGAGTATGAGGTATGAATTGGTTGATGGTCAGGGAAATTTTGGCTCTCCTGATGGTGACAGCCCAGCTGCGATGCGTTATACAGAGGTAAGAATGCAAAAGATATCTGAAGATATGCTTGCAGATATTGATAAAGATACAGTTGATCATCGTTTAAATTTCGATGATACTTTGCAAGAACCTGTTGTGTTACCAACTCGTATTCCTAGTTTGTTAGTAAATGGAGCATCAGGAATAGCCGTTGGTATGGCAACAAATATGGCACCACATAATTTATCAGAAGTAATTGATGGTACCATAGCCTATATTGAAAATCATGATATTGAAATAGCTGAATTAATGCAATATATCAAAGCACCTGATTTTCCTACCGGAGGAACAATTTATGGCTATGATGGTGTAAAAGATGCTTTTTTAACTGGTAGAGGAAGAATTGTAATGCGTGCCAAGTCTAATTTTGAAGAAGTGAATGGTCGTGAATGTATTATTGTAACAGAATTACCTTATCAAGTAAATGGCGCTGATTTAATGAAGAAAACAGCCGATTTAATTAATGATAAAAAGATAGATGGCATTTCAAATATTCGTGATGAGACCAGTAGAAAAGGTAGAAGATTGGTTTATGTGCTCAAAAGAGATGC
Source organism: Flavobacteriia bacterium (assembly GCA_030626085.1). GTDB lineage: Bacteria > Bacteroidota > Bacteroidia > Flavobacteriales > Flavobacteriaceae > Namhaeicola. Next base: position 2,150 of record DAOUPQ010000074.1, on the reverse strand, counting down.
CATACCTAATATCGTATTAAATAAATTATATAAATATACAGCTTTACAAACTTCGTTTAGTGTTAACAATATTGCTTTGGTCAATGGAAGACCAGAGATGTTAAACTTAAAAGATCTAATCAAATACTTTGTTGAACATCGTCATGATGTTGTTGTTCGTCGTTCACAATTTGAGTTAAATAAGGCTGAAGCCCGTGCTCATATTTTAGAAGGTTTAATCATAGCGAGTGATAATATTGATGAAGTTATTGCATTGATAAGAGCCTCAAGTAATGCTGATGAAGCAAGAGAGAAATTAATGGTAAGGTTTGAACTGACTGAAATTCAATCCAGAGCTATTGTTGAAATGCGTTTAAGACAATTAACAGGTCTTGAACAAGATAAACTTAGAGCAGAATATGAGGAGATATCTAAATTAATTGGAGATCTAAAAGAAATTCTGGGCAGCAAAGACCGTAGAATGACCATCATTAAAGAAGAATTAATAAAGATCAAAGAAAAGTACGGTGATGAAAGAAGATCAGTAATTGAGTATGCCGGGGGAGATATGAGTATTGAAGATATGATACCAGACTCTAAAGTGGTGATAACTATTTCTCATGCAGGTTATATAAAACGTACCGACCTATCAGAATACAAAATTCAAAATAGGGGGGGGAGAGGCCAAAAAGGTGTTGCTACGCGAAATGAAGATTTCTTAGAGCATCTTTTTGTTGCAACCAACCACCAATACATGTTATTCTTCACACAAAAAGGAAAAGTTTTCTGGATGCGTGTTTATGAAATTCCGGAAGGAAATAAAACATCTAAAGGTAGGGCTATTCAGAATCTGATCAATATTGAAAATGATGATAAAGTAAAAGCATTTTTAGTAACCAAAGATCTTAAGAATGAGGAATATGTAAATAATAATTATGTTGTGATGGTTACCAAAAATGGTCAAACCAAAAAAACTTCTTTAGAACAATATTCCAGACCAAGAACAAACGGTATTAATGCAATTACAATTAGAGAAGGGGATGAATTATTAGAAGCAAAATTGACCGATGGTAATGGTCAGATTATGATTGCAGTTAGATCGGGTAAAGCTATCCGTTTTGAAGAAAGTAAAACACGCCCAATGGGTAGAAATGCATCCGGTGTTAGAGGCATTAGATTGAAAGATGATCAAGATGAAGTAATAGGTATGATTTCAATATCTGATAAAGAAAGTGATGTATTGGTTGTGTCGTCAAAAGGCTATGGAAAACGTTCTAGTCTAGATGATTACCGAATCACTAATAGAGGCGGAAAAGGCGTTAAAACTATCAATATTACTGAAAAAACAGGAAATTTAGTTGCAATTAAAAATGTAACTGATAAAGATGACCTAATGATCATTAACAAATCAGGAATTACCATAAGAATGGCAGTTTCAGATCTGAGAGTAATGGGAAGGGCCACACAAGGTGTTAAACTGATCAATATTAAAGAAAATGACTCTATTGCTGCTGTTGCCAAAGTAATGCATGAAGAAGAAGAAGTTAGTGATCTGTCAGAATCAGGAGAAGAAATAAAACCTGATGAAAATCATGAGAATAACGAACAAATTTCATAATTTTACAAAAAATTTTAACATATAATATATTTAATTAATTCTAAGATGAAAAAACTATTATTAGTGTTGTTCGCATTATTTTTAAGTGTTACAACCTTTGCTCAAAAAAATGAGTTGAAAGCTGCTGAAAAAGCGATTAAGAAAAATGACTATGCAACAGCACAAGCCTCAATAAAACAGGCAAAACCATTAATTGAAAATGCCGATGATAAAACTAAAGCCAAGTTTTATTACTTACACGCAATGACCTGTACAGAATTATCAAAAACAAATCCTGCGCTTTATCCCAGTGCTGCCGAAGCTTATAATAATCTTTTTGAAATAGAAAAAAAAATGGGTTCAACAAAATATACAAAATTAGCTGAGCCAAAGTTAGATGTTTTAATTAGTGATGTATCAGCTAAAGGAATAAAATCATATCAAGATAAAGATTATGTCAAAGCTAAAAATGAGCTTTATCAAGTTTATTTGTTAAGTCCACGTGATACTGCCTATTTAGAATATGCTGCAAATTCTGCCTATTTGGCAAAAGATTATGAAGGAGCATTAAACT
>DAOUPQ010000062.1 GCA_030626085.1 Flavobacteriia bacterium | reverse complement strand
ATGTCTAATATGCTTAAAATTAGTAATATAAGATAATATATAGTACCCCTGCTAAGAATCGAACTTAGATCTAAAGTTTAGGAAACTTTTATTCTATCCGTTGAACTACAGGGGCAATATGATGTGCAAATGTAAATAATTTTAGGTATTGAATATTTTTTTATTAAAATTAATTTCAGTTGTGTAGCTTTGTAGAAATTCACTTTCCAAATGAATATAAAAGCAACTTATAAAAAGTTTACATTACAACTCAAATTGCCTGCAGGGACTTCGAGAGGTGTTTTAAAAACTAAAGAAACTTTCTTTTTAAAATTGGTTGATGAAAATAGATTTGGTATTGGAGAATGTGCCATTTTTAGAAGTTTGAGTATAGATGACAAACCTGATTATGAGGAAAAGTTACAATGGCTTTGTGATCATATTCACTTAGATAAAGAATTCTTACTAGATGAGTTAGTTGAATATCCTTCAATACAATTTGGTTTAGAACAAGCATTATTATCATTTCAAAGCAGTGATGGTTTTGAATTATTTCCTTCGGAATTTATGCAAGGAAATGATATTATTTCAATTAATGGTTTGATCTGGATGGGGGATAAGGTATTTATGCAGAAACAAATTCGGGAAAAATTAAACTCCGGATTTTCAGTAATAAAAATAAAAATAGGTGCTATTGATTTTAAAACAGAATTGGGTTTATTAAAGAATATCCGTAAAGAGTTTTCACCAGATGATATTGAAATCAGAGTAGATGCAAACGGTGCGTTTCATCCTGATCAGGCTTTGGAAAAATTAAAATGGTTGTCGGATATTTATTTGCATTCTATTGAACAACCTATCAAACAAGGCCAATGGGATAAAATGGCAGAATTATGTAAAAATTCACCATTACCTATTGCTCTAGATGAAGATTTGATAGGTGTTTTTAAAAAAGAAGAAAAAATAAGAATGATACAAATTATTAAACCTCAATATATTATTCTAAAACCGAGTTTAATTGGAGGTTTTCATGGAAGTAAAGAATGGATAAATCTAGCAGAAGAAAATGGAGTAGGATGGTGGATTACTTCAGCTTTAGAAAGTAATATCGGACTAAATGCAATAGCGCAATTTACTTATACATTACAAAATAAAATGCCACAAGGTTTGGGTACAGGTAGTTTATTTACCAATAATATTGCTTCACCTTTGATTGTTGAAAATGGGGCTTTGCTTTATAAAGAAAATTCAAAAGATCATTTTTGGGATTTATCAATGATTGATTCAATTTTTTGATGAGATGAATTGAGAAGTTTGAAGTGCATTGTTTTAACTATTTTTGAAACCATTAAAAAGCCAAATTATGAATTTTATACAGCAAGCATACAAGGGTAAAAATGACTGGTGGAGATACTTATCGACCTTTTTTTTAGTGATAATAGGATGGCAATTTATTGGAGTTATTCCACTTATATTGGTTGCTTTTTCTAAAGTTAATAATATGAATGAATTATTAAAAGCCTCAGAAAATGCGTTTATGGCTTTAGATATCAATTCAAATTTATTTTTATTTTTGATGATATTCTCATTTTTCTTCGGTTTGTTGTCATTGTTTTTTGGAGTAAAATATATTCATTTACGAAAAATTAAAACACTTATAACTTCTAGAAATAATGTGGATTGGAATAGGATTATTTATGCTTTTGGTTTGTGGTTTTCAATATCTGTTATTTTACTCTCGATAAGTTTTATAATATCTCCTGAAGATTTTGTATGGAATTTTAAACCAGTACCATTTTTTATTTTAGTTTTAATTTCCTTTTTATTTTTACCTTTTCAAACCAGTTTTGAAGAATTACTTTTTAGAGGTTATTTTATGCAAGGTTTAGGTATTTTATTTAAGAATGCAGCTGTTCCTTTGGTGGTTACTTCTGTTGCTTTTGGTTTGTTACACGGATTTAATCCAGAAGTGGCAAAATTGGGCAAATTAATATTGGTTTATTATATTGGAACAGGATTCATTTTTGGTATTACAACCTTAATGGATGATGGTACAGAACTTTCTTTAGGAATGCATGCAGCCAATAATGTTGTTGCGGCGGTACTCGTCACTTCTGATTGGATGGTTTTTCAAACTGATGCCTTATGGGTTGATATTTCTGAGCCCTCGGTAAATACCGAAGCTTTTGTTCCTGTTTTTATTATTTACCCGATTATTCTATTCATTTTTTCAAAAAAATATGGTTGGAAAAATTGGAAAGAAAAACTTTTAACAAATATTGAAGAACCTAAAGAAGATTTGTATTAATAATCTTCTTATTTTTAATATTTTTTGATCTTCGTAATCTGTGGTAATTATTATGGTTCTACTATTATTTTAATGGAATATTTATTTTTATATCCTTAGGCCGGACAAGCATTTTATTTTTTCCTTGATAAAAAAACGAAACAATCCCGAGTACTCGGGACAAGGCTTACAATAATTTAATAATCTAAATTTTATAAAAACTAAGTGCAGCCGAGTGATTTTCGAGCAAGCTCTCAACTTCTCGGTTTTACTAAGTTTTTACTTTATTTAGAATATCAAATTCCTGAAGGCTAACTCCCTACAAGCAATATAAAATAATGTTTCATTCTTTTTTCCATTAAATTCGTGGTATTACCATTATTATTAAAGTATCAAATATCTAAACAATTTTGTTAACTTTTGTTGAGTCAAATCATCAAAAATAAAAAATGGTGATTAGAGAAGACTTTTTACATTATTTATGGAATTATAAATTATTTGATCATAAGAATTTAAAAACTACACATGATGAACAAATTACGGTAATAAATTCAGGTATATCAAACAAGAATTCAGGTCCGGATTTTTTTAATGCTAAACTTATTATTAGTAAACAAATATGGGCAGGAAATGTTGAATTACACGTAAATTCTTCTGATTGGTATTTACATCATCATGAAAAGGATATAAATTATGACAATGTAATTTTGCACGTAGTTTGGCAGCATGATGTTGAAATTTATAGAAATAATAACACTGTTATACCTACCTTGGAATTACAAAAATTTACTTATCAAAGCTATCTTATTAATTATCATAAATTATTTTCAAAAAAATTAAAATTTATTCATTGTGAAAATGATATTTCAGGTATTGATGATTTTATTTTAGATAATTGGATAGAGAAACTTTACATTGAAAGATTGGTTTTAAAATCAGAATTTATTTTAGGGTTACTAGAGCAAACTAATAATGATTGGGAATCTGTTTTATTCAAACTATTGGCAAAGAATTTTGGATTAAAAGTTAACGGAGAAGCTTTTTTAAATCTGGCAAATTCATTTGATTTTTCTATACTTAGAAAGGAGCAGCATAAATTACAGAATATTGAAGCATTATTATTTGGTCAGGCCGGATTTTTATCGGAATATCATCATAATTCTTATTTTCAAAAGCTAAAGAATGAATATCAATTTTTATCATTAAAATACCAAATGGAACCAATATTTAAAGGCCAGTTTAATTTTTTTAGATTGCGTCCAAACAATTTCCCAACCATTAGGATTACTCAATTAGCAAATTTGTACTTTTTTCATAAAAATCTATTTTCAAAAATTTTAGATATAGAAAATATACATGATTTTTATACTTTTTTTACTGTAGGAACTTCAGTATTCTGGGAAACACATTATAACTTTAATTCAAGCGCTAAAAGATCAAAAAAAATGCTAACCAAATCTTTTATTGACCTGATATTGATCAATACGATCTTGCCTTTATTATTTGTGTATTATAAACAAATTGGAAAGTTAGATGAAGAAAGAATGTTTAAACTGATCAAGCAAATTAAACCGGAAAAGAATAGTATTATTAATGCGTATAAGAGTTTAAATATTAATATAAAAAACGCTTTCGACACTCAAGCTTTGATACATCTTAAAAACGAGTATTGTGATAAAAACCATTGTTTACAATGTGCTATTGGCAATGCATTGCTAGGCTTGCAAAAGAAGGATTTAGAATTATGAATTTATATTTTTAAATTACTAATAACCAATTCTTTATAATCTAAAATACTCTGTTTAACAATTTGTTTTGCAATTTCTGCATTTTGAAATTCTTTCACTTTTACTTCTTTGTTTTCTAATTTTTTATAATCTTCAAAAAAGCTTCTTAGTTCGTTGATAAAATGCTTTGGTAATTCAGAAATATCATTGAAATGATTTACACTCATATCATTTTCTGCAACAGCTATAATCTTATCATCGTGCTCACCACCGTCTAGCATCCTCATAGCACCAATAACTTTAGCAGAAACTATGCACATTGGTACGATGGTAATTTGAGATAAAACTAAAATATCTAATGGATCGTTATCGTCACAATAGGTTTTTGGGATAAATCCATAATTGGCAGGATAATACATAGATGTATATAGAACACGATCTAATTTTAATAATCCACTTTCTTTATCCAATTCATATTTTGCTCTGGTACCTCTTGGAATTTCAATGATGCCATTTATAATATCCGGGCTATTTTTTCCAATATTAACAGTATGCCAGGGGTTGCTTGATTTTATTTCCATAATAGATTGTTAATTTGATTTGGCGAAGTTAAAAAAAATATGCTTTATAAATATTTTTATTTAATATTTATTGATTTATAAATGAGTTCATTGTGAATTGGCTTTCTTTTTTAATTGAATTTTTCCAAAGATTATTAATAAAACACCCATTATAGAAAGAATTCCACCAAGTATTTCATAGGTTTTTGGAAATTGTCCAAAATATAGATAAGCGCCAATCAATATAAAAAGTGATTTTGTACTTGATATGATAGATGTTTTAGAAAGGTCAATATATTGAAGGGCTAGAAGTCCGGTAACGGCAGTGAGAAATGGTCCCAAAAATGAACCAATAAATAGGTTCTTTAATGCATTAAACGGAATAATAAAACTTTGATGTTGGTAATACATAACGATTAATGAAAAGATAAATAAGAACAACGTACGATTAAAAGCGATAAGAACCGGAGAAAGTTCAGTAATATATTTCTTGGATATTACCGAAACTGTACTAAAAAGGAAAGCTGAATAAACAATATATTGTGTACCGTCAATAAACATATTTCTAATATCAGTTCCTCCTTTATATCCAATGACAAATGCTCCTGAAAGTGCTATAATTACACCTATGATCTCTAAAAGATTTAATCTTTCTTTTAAAAAAATAAAACTCAAAGTGAGTACAAAAACAGGTGAGATATTACCTAGGAAGGAGGTAATCGCCGGGTTAGGAATTGTGTGAATTGATTTAAAAAAGAATGTTGTAGCTGCAAGTTCAATTAACCCAAGAACTATGAGTAATACATATTGTTTGCGTTTAAATAATTTTATTAATGCGAATGATTTTTTTTTAAATCCAAATATACTTAACCAAATTAAGCCAAAACCAAACCAAAACACACCAAATTGTGCCAAAGTAACCTCATTTAAAGCAGCCTTGCTAAATATATAAACATTTGAAACTGAAAGTACTGATATAAAAGCTAAAAGATATCCTTTTACTTGGTTTGTCAAAACTAAATATTTACTGCAAAATTACATTTAATTACAATATTATTGGCAATTAATGTAACATAATAGAAGTATTAGAGATCAAATGTGAAAGTTAAAAATAACAGGAATGAATCTACTATTATTTAATCAAACATAAATTTGATAATATGTATATAAATCGTATGTTTGTGTATGTTTAAAAAGCTTTCAAAAAAAGAATTACAAACTATAAAAATCGTAAGAAAATATTTATTTGATTATGGTAAAATGCCCAGTGTAAGAAAACTAATGAGGGAATTGGATTATAAATCGCCGCGTTCGGCTTCTGTTATTATTAGTGACCTAGAACAAAAAGGAATTTTAAGAAAAAAACAAGACGGTAGTTTTCAATTGGCAGAATTTGAATTACCAGAAGATTTTGGAACCAGAGAACAGACCATAAAAGTACCATTATTGGGTTCAGTAGCTTGTGGCTTGCCAATTTTTGCTGAAGAAAATATTGAAGCCAATATTCCAATATCAATTAAATTGATAAAAAAGGGACATAGATATTTTTTATTAAGAGCAAAAGGAGACTCTATGGATAATTCAGGAATTAATGATGGTGATCTGGTTTTGATAAGGCAACAGCAGCATGCAGAAAATGGTGATAAAGTTGTGGCATTAATTGATGATGAAGCCACAATTAAAGAATATCATCATACCGGTAGTCTGGTTGTTTTAAAACCAAAATCAAATAATAAAAAATACCAACCAATTATTTTATCTAATGAATTTAGAATACAAGGTATTGTTGAGGCTGTGATATCTATCTAAAATAAAAAATATGCTACGCAAATTCCGTTGCGTAAGGTTACGCAAAGTCTCCTGACTTTGAGCCATATTTTGCAAAGTTTCCGACTTTACGCTTTATTTAAACCCAATTTTCTTTAATCCTTTATGGCTTACTTTTATAGCTTCAAGAGGCGTCATATTAAAGGTTTTATCTTGTTCAACCATATAATATTCCATTCCGGATAGTTTTTTATTTGCAAGGATTCTGGAAAAATCAATATGTCCGTTTCCTACAGGAGCAAATCTACCTTGATCATCCATATCTTTAACATGCCATATTTTAAAACGATTTGGATATTTTTTAAAATATGCCACAGGATCAGCACCAGCTTTGATTACCCAGTATAAATCCATTTGAAAATTCACATATTTTGGATTGATGTTTTCTAATAAATAATCTATAGTAATGATACCATCCTTATCTTTTTTGAATTCAAAATCATGATTGTGGTATAATAATTTCAGACCAGCTTTATCACATTTTTCACCAAGAGTAGTCAATATCTTAGCAAGATTAGCAGCACCACCAGTCATTCCTAAAGTTTGGGTTTTGGCATCATATTTAAAAAGTCCCATTGGAGGTATTGGAACCACAAAATATGTAAAGCCAGCAGCTTTTGCATCAGCAAACATAGTATCTGCATTATCTAATGTTACCGCAGAATGATGTGTACTTATGGGGTTTAAGCCCAATTGAGCAAGTAAATTTTTAAAATCTGCAGGAGTCATATTATAATATTTCCCGTCTTTATAACCTGCTGCCTCTATGTTTATATAGCCAGCATCTGCCACAGCCTGTAATGTAGCCTTAGCATCTTTACCCATATCATCTCTTACCGTATAAAGCGCCAAACCACCAAATTTTTCTTGTGCATTGCTATAAAATGTTCCAACAAAAAAAAGAAAAAAGAATACTGTTTTAAAAAATGTTTTCATCATGATTATGTAATTTGAATTATTTTAATTTATAAAATTAATAAATATTTGTCAATGCATAAGATAACTTTTAATGAATTTATCTATATCTAAAATTGTAACAGTGGAAAGAAAAAATTTTGGTTCTGAAATTTGGAATTTATATTGCTGATTTCAATCCTTCACCGCCCATTCAACAGCTTTTTTTGCATGAATTTTAGTGGTATCAAAAATTGGTATATTCACATCTGAATCTTTGATAAGCAGCGGTATTTCTGTACAACCTAAAATTACACCTTCTGCACCTTGTGCTTCTAAATTTTGAATTATTTTTTTATAGACCTCTTTGGAATCACTTTTAATTTGACCATGTACCAGCTCGTTGTATATAATATCATGGACTTTTTTTCTTTCTTCTACCGAAGGAATGACAACTTCTATTCCAAAATCTTTAACTAAGAGTCCTTTATAAAAGTCCATTTCCATGGTAAATCTTGTTCCTAGTAATCCAACTTTTTTAATATTTTGTTTTACAATTTCTTTTCCTGTAGCTTCAGCAATATGAAGAAAAGGAATATTTATGTTTTTGATTATAGAATCACTACATAAATGCATGGTATTTGTGCAAAGTAAAACAATATCTGCACCGGCTAATTCTAGTTTTTTTGCTGAAGATGCCATTATATTATTTAAAGTTTGCCAATCATCATTGTGTTGTAATTTTTCAATTCCGGCAAAATCAACTGAGATCATAATGCTTTTACAGGAATGAAAACCACCTAATAATTTGTTTACTTCTGTATTTAATATTTCGTAATAAACCGCCGATGATTCCCAACTCATTCCTCCAATTAGTCCGATGGTTTTCATATTGATGGTTTAATTTTTGTTTGATATAATTTCACCGTTTATGATCACAGTATCAATAAGATTACTACCAAAAGCATAGGGCAAGTAATTATATGAAGGTATTTTTTTTGTAATGATCACATTGGCTTTTTTTCCTTTTGTGATACTGCCATGAGAGTCGGATAGATTCATAGCATAGGCACCGTTTATTGTTGCGGCATTGATTGCTTCTTCAGGTGTCATTTCCATTTTGATACAAGCAGTTGAAACCACAAAATTCATATTTCCGCTTGGTGATGAGCCAGGGTTAAAATCGCTGGCTAAGGCTAATGGCAAACCATTGTCTATTAAATTTCTTGCAGGTGTGTAAGGAATGCTCAAAAAATAGGAACAGGAGGGAAGAGCCACAGGAATAGCTTGTGAATTTTTCAGGGCTTCTATGTCATTGATATTTAAAACTTCCAAATGATCAACACTAAGAGCATTATATTTTACGCCAATTTCAACGCCGCCAATACTATTAAATTGATTTACATGAATTTTAGGAATTAAATTATTCTTTTTTCCTGCTTTTAATATTCGTTCTGTTTGCTCTACACTAAAATATCCGGTTTCACAAAATACGTCAATAAATTCGGCCAGATTTGTTTCGGCTACTGCCGGAATCATTTCATTGCAAATCAAATCGATATAAGCATCTTTATTTTCTTTAAAAGCTGTAGGAAATGCATGGGCTCCTAAAAAAGTTGCTTTTATTTTAATAGGGTAGTTTTGTCCCAATTTTTTTATTATACGAAGCATTTTTATTTCAGCTTCAACGGTTAAACCATAACCTGATTTTATTTCAACGGCTCCTGTACCTAAGCTAATTATCTCTTCAATTCTTTTTGATGCTTGTTGGTATAATTCATCTTCAGAAGTATTTTGTAATTTTTTAGCTGAATTTAATATACCGCCCCCTTTTTTGGCAATTTCTTCATATGAAAGTCCGTTGATCCGGTCAACAAATTCACTTTCACGGTTACCTGCATAAACAATATGAGTATGCGAATCACACCAGGTTGGTAAAACTATTTTATTACTAGCATCTATAATTTTATCTGCTTTAATTTTTGGAAGATTATCCATTTCTCCAAAATCATAAATTTTATCATCTTTTAAAATTAAAAAAGCATTTTTAATGGTAGGAAGAATATTCATTTCCTTACCCGAAACTTTTCTTATAGGCAAATTTCTAACTTGTAAGAGTTCTTTAATGTTTGTGATCAGCGTAATCATTGTTTTTTTGTAAAGATAGGTTTATTTTATGATGGTTTAAGATACATTATTGTTACTTTTTCCACAAAAATATATTGTGAAAATTATCTATAAAAATATAGTTTTTTTAATCATTTTTGACCGTTATAAAGTATCTTTGCAAAAAATTATTTTCAATGAATAAAGCAGTTTATATTACAACAAGCGAACCTGGAAGTGGTAAATCAATTATTACTTTGGGATTGATGAGAATATTATTGGGTAAAACTAAAAAAGTTGGATATTTCCGACCTATAATTGACGAGAAACCAGAAGTAGAAATTGATAATCACATTGAAACAGTATTATCACATTTTGACTTAAAAATGGATTATGATGAATGTTATGCTTTGACAGGGCATGAAGTAATTCAGAAAAAAAATGAAGATAAAGATGATGAGATCATTGATATCATTATTAGGAAATATAAAGAACTTGAAGAACGATTTGACTTTATTTTAGTAGAGGGTACTGATTTTGAAGGAGAAGGTATTTTT
>DAOUPQ010000132.1 GCA_030626085.1 Flavobacteriia bacterium | reverse complement strand
TGAATAATTGTACCTCTAAGTTTGGTAGCTTCTGAGACAATCTTCAATATTTGTTGTTCACTTCTTACATTAGGACGTATATGAATATCAATATCAACAGATTCGAATTGGACCAAAGCCGATCTTAATGATTGTTGAGCAGTTCCACCTGTACCATCTGAAACAATAAAAACATGTTGAAGCATTCAAATAATATTTTATTATTTATTCTCCTTTAAAAGTTACAAAATTTCTTGGAGTTTCATATAAAGTAATTGATAAATCTAAATCTTTATCAATTTTTTTGCGTAATTTATTCCATATTACTACTGAAATGTTTTCGGTTGTTGGATTTAATTTTGCAAATTCAGTAACTTCTTCATTTAAATTTTTATGATCAAATACATCTTCAATCTCAGTTTTGATCAATTTTTTTAAGACTTTCATATCCATAACAAAACCGGTTTCAGGATGAATATTTCCGGTAACGGATACAATCAATTCATAATTATGGCCATGGTAATTAGGGTTGGCACATTTTCCAAATACTTCAATATTTCTATCATCACTCCAATCGCAGTTATACAAACGATGTGCAGCATTAAAATGAGCTTTTCTGTTTACTGTTACTCTCATAGATACTAATTTCACTATTTAAAATTAATTCTTTTTTCTTAGTTGATCAAAATGATTTATACTTTCAGTTTTTTTAAAGATTCTTTAAAAATTATCTTAAACCACTTTGTATATTTTTCGGGATGTAATTCTATATCCTTTTTTACATTTTCTAAAGTCATCCAATGGTAACTTTCAACTTCATCTCTATTAATGTTTGGATCTTCATTAAAGTATCCTACCATTACATGATCTAATTCATGTTCTGTCAAACCATTATCAAAAGGTGCCTGATAAATAAACGAAAATATTTCATTGATATCACAGCTAAAACCCATTTCTTCCTGGAGGCGTCGTTTACCTGCTTCAATATTTGTTTCTCCGTTTCTTTGGTGACTACAACAAGTATTTGTCCATAAATTTGGAGAATGATATTTATCAGCAGCTCTTTGCTGTAATAGCAGCTCTCCTTTATCATTAAAAATAAAAACCGAAAAAGCTCTGTGTAAAATTGCTTTTTCATGTGCTTCCATTTTTGGCATCAGGCCAATTTGTTCGTCATTTTCATTGACTAATATAACTTGTTCTTCAATCATAAAAGCAAAACTACAAAATTTGAATTACAACCGTTAGCATTATATATTTAAGATTATATTTGCCACAATAATTTTATATCTAAAATGATAAATAACAAAATCTCTATTATAATATTAATTTTTTTGTTAGTTTTTACAGGTTTGAGTTGTTCAAAATCTTCTAAAGAGAATTCTGTTAAAACTCATAAGAATACTATAGAAAAGAAATTAATTTTTAAAAAAGAAAAAGCTAAGACTATTGAAACGATCAATTCAAAAAATGCTGTAAAATATTTAACGGAATATGAAAATAATAATAAGGAAACACTACTTATCTTAAAAACAAGATTGGGTGATATTAAGATTAAATTGTATCAGGATACGCCACTACACCGGGCTAATTTTATTTTTCTTTCAAAAGAAGGTTATTTTGATACCACATGTTTTTACAGAGTAGTTCCTGGTTTTATCATACAAGGCGGAAATTCTGAAAATTTGACTACAATGAGATATAGAAACAGGTATTCAAATTATTTTATACCTGCTGAATTCGTATCAAAGTACAAACACAAATACGGAGCTGTAGCTGCTGCTCGTGATTGGGAAAATAATCCAACAAAAAGATCTACACCATTTGAATTTTATATCGTTCAGGATAAAAAAGGAGCACATCATTTGGATGGAGAACATACCGTTTTTGGTGAAGTGATCAGCGGTTTTTCAGTTATTGATAAAATAGCAGGTCTTATAGCCGGAGGTGATGAATGGCCATTGGACGATGTTTTTATAAAGGTGGAGATCCTCAAATGATTTTGTTATAAAACTTAAACAATTTATATATGTTGCTGTATATTTGCCAACTAATTTTTATGAATGGATTTTTTAGAAGAAATAGAACGTAGAAGAACCTTTGGTATTATCTCTCACCCTGATGCTGGTAAAACAACCTTAACTGAAAAATTGCTGTTATACGGTGGTGCAATTCAGGAGGCAGGTGCCGTTAAAAGCAATAAGATCAAAAAGGGTGCAACTTCCGATTTTATGGAAATTGAGCGCCAGCGTGGTATTTCTGTAGCAACTTCAGTTTTAGCTTTTATTTACAAAGGCAAGAAGATCAATATATTAGATACACCCGGTCATAAAGATTTTGCCGAAGATACTTTTAGAACACTTACAGCAGTTGACAGTGTTATTGTAGTAATTGATGTTGCAAAAGGTGTGGAAGTTCAAACTGAAAAATTAGTGAAAGTTTGTAGAATGCGTAAAATTCCAATTATTGTTTTTATCAATAAATTAGACCGTGAAGGTAAAGATGCATTTGATCTATTAGATGAAGTTGAGCAAAAACTGGGATTAAAAGTAGTTCCGTTGAGTTTCCCTATTGGAATGGGCTATGATTTTAAAGGAATCTATAATTTATGGGATAAAAAGCTAAATATATTTTCAGGTGATGTAAAGCAAACTGTTTCAGAAGGTATTGAATTTACGGATGTGAATAATCCAGAATTAGATGAAATTATTGGAGAAACCTTTGCTAATACGTTGAGAGAAGAAATTGAACTTGTTGAAGAAGTGTACCCCAAGTTTAATAAAGAGGATTATTTAAATGGTGATCTGCAACCTGTTTTTTTTGGATCAGCATTAAATAACTTTGGCGTAAAAGAATTACTGGATTGTTTTATAGAAATTGCTCCTCCCCCACAACCTAAAACGTCAAATATCAGATTGGTAGACTCCAAAGAAGAAAAATTTACAGGTTTTGTATTTAAGATCCATGCCAACATGGATCCTAAACATCGCGATCGTTTGGCTTTTATAAAAGTTGTTTCCGGCATTTTTAAAAGAAACGTCAATTATTTACATGTTAAACAAGGTAAAAAAATGAAGTTTTCGAGTCCGAATGCTTTTTTTGCCGAAAAAAAGGAAATTGTAGATGAATCTTTTCCGGGAGATATTGTTGGTTTACACGATACCGGAAATTTTAAAATTGGCGATACACTTACCGAAGGAGAAATACTGGAGTTCAAAGGAATTCCTAGTTTCTCACCGGAACATTTTCGCTATGTAAACAATGCTGATCCGATGAAATCCAAGCAATTGGCAAAAGGGTTGGATCAGTTAATGGATGAAGGAGTTGCGCAACTTTTTACTTTAGATCTAAATGGAAGAAAAGTAATCGGAACTGTTGGTGCTTTACAATTTGAAGTAATTCAATACCGCTTAGAACATGAATACGGTGCCAAGTGTAGTTACGATAATTTAAATGTTCATAAAGCCTGCTGGGTTGAACCTGAAGATGCTCATAATGATGAATTTAAAGAGTTTAAACGTATAAAACAGCGATATTTAGCTAAAGATAAAAAAGGGCAATTGGTATTTTTGGCAGATTCAGCTTTCACCGTGCAAATGACTCAAGACAAATATCCAACAGTTCAATTACATTTTGTAAGTGAATTCAAATGATGGAATGAGTGAATAAACGAATGACAAAATGATTTAATGTGGAAATGAGAAAAAAAACATTATATTATTAAAGCATTACCGCATTATAGTATAGTAATATTTAAAAATTGAGCCATACTTCATGAAAAAAACCTTTGATATAATCATCTTAACAGATGCTCGTTATATAGATCCTAAAAAGATTGATGCTTACATTCAAAATGTATTAGATGAAGATAATTACATTAAAAATTCTTTAGAAAAATTAGATTTAAAAGTTGGTCGTTTGGCTTGGGATGACAAAGATTTTGATTGGACTACAACTAAATATATACTTTTCAGAACTACCTGGGATTATTTTGACCGCATTGATGAATTTTCAAAATGGCTTAATAAGGTAAGTCGGCAAACAAAATTATTAAATTCTGAAAAAATTATTAGATGGAATATTGACAAACATTATTTACAAGATATCAAGTTAAAAGGAACTCATATTATTCCTACCATTTATATTGAGAAAAATTCTAATACTACATTAAAAACATTACATAAAAATATCAACTGGAATAATACCATTTTAAAACCATGTATTTCAGGTGGAGCTCGTCACACCTATAAATTAAATTTAAACAATTTAAAAGATCATGAGACAATTTTTCAAAAGTTGATCTCCAATGAAGCTATGATGCTACAACCTTTTCAAAATTCAATAGCTGAAAAAGGTGAAATTTCTTTAGTGATCATCAACGGAAAATTTACACATGCGGTATTAAAAAAAGCAAAAAAAGATGATTTTAGAGTGCAGGGTGATTGGGGAGGAACTGTTCATTGCTACACTCCTACTTCACAAGAAGTAATATTTGCTGAAAAAGCTATAAAAGCTTGTATCGAGTCTCCAATTTATGCCAGAGTAGATATTACAAAAGATAATAACGACAAACTAGCCATAGTTGAATTAGAATTGATTGAGCCTGAATTATGGTTTAGAAATTATCCTAAAGCTGCAAATTATCTGGCAGATAGAATTAAAAAATTGATGTAATAAAGCTATTAAAACAATTTAGCAATACCAAAACCAAAAGTAAAACCATTATAAGCATCAATATTGATATCATAAGCCATTACCCCAAGTATCTCCCAGTCATTGGGAATATGAAATGGAAACTCAACACCAAATCTAATTAGGGCAAAATTTTCATGTTTTGAAAATTCCATACCTCCACCTGCTGATAAAGCAATATGTTCGTGGGGTTTATATGTAAGCATAACTGCCGAAGCAACT
>DAOUPQ010000042.1 GCA_030626085.1 Flavobacteriia bacterium | reverse complement strand
TTGCCGATTACCGTATTTTAAAAAGATTTTGGGTGGCAGGAGAATTTGGTTATATGGATAATATAAGTGAAGAAGATTTTTTAACCTTTACAACAAATGGTACTTATTTAAAGGTTGGTGCTGATTTTAATGCCTATAAAAATGCCTTGGGCATGGAAAATATGATTGTTGTAGGTATGCGGTATGGAGTAAGTATCTTTAATCAGACAATTAATGAACATACCATAAATTCTGATCCGTATCTGCCATTATTAACGGATGAAACCCAGATGGATTATAATGGTTTAAATGCACATTGGATTGAGTTCATGTTGGGTTTGAAAGTTGAAGTTTTGCATAATATTTATTTAGGAATGTCATTTAGTGGAAAACATATGATTACAAGTAAAGAACCTGATAATTTTAAAAACCTTTTTATTCCCGGATTTAACAGAGTTTACATAAATGATTTTGGATTTGGATTTAATTATACAATCTCATATCTTATTCCCTTTTATCGAAAATAATATTTACATATGAATAAAAGGATTGTTTCTTTCTTTACTTTTGGTTTGTTTTTAATTATCATTGGAGCAATTGGCAGATTTTTACAATGGCAACAAGCAATGACATTGATTGCAATCGGTTTGATTTTTGAGACGCTTGCATTGATATTATTTGCCTGGAGTAAAATCAAAAAAAATGAATAATACCAGTCCTTTAAAATTTATTTTAGTTTCTTTATTTTTAGTAATAGCTTCATTAAAGATCAAAGAGAAATGTTATCCATGTTTTTTAGGAGCAATAGTTATTGGATTTATACTTTTTATTTTTGGAATTGTAAAATTGATAAAACAGCGTAATGGCTAAAAAAAAATTAAATAGTTTATCAGATCTGGGAGGTTTTGTTTTTTCTACCAATGAAAATGAAGATTTTTCAGTTTTCGCTGGCGAGCAAACAGATATTTTAAAGCCTGATGAGCAATATTTAGAAGCACATTTTTCTAATAAAGGAAGAGGTGGTAAAATTGTTACAATTGTTAAAGGTTTTGAAGGAAGTGAAAGTGATCTTAAAGCACTGGGGAAATTATTAAAAACTAAATGTGGCGTTGGGGGAAGTGTTAAAGATGGCGAAATTATTATTCAAGGAAATCATCGCGATAAAGTTATGCAAATTCTAAAAAAAGAAGGTTATAATGTAAATAGAGTAGGAGGTTAATTAATTTTCAAATTAGTACATTAGCATATTTTAAAATCAATCAATTTTCAAATTATGACAAAAATAGCACCTTCAGAGTTAATTATAAATCCGGATGGAAGCATCTATCACATCAATTTAAAACCAGAACATGTAGCTGAAAATATTATTTTTGTTGGCGATCAAGATCGTGTTGCCAAGGTTGCCAAACATTTTGATACTGTAGAGTTTGAAACTCAAAAAAGAGAGTTTAAAACGATAACCGGAGTTTTTAAAAATAGAAGATTTACGGTAATTTCAACCGGAATAGGGCCGGATAATATAGATATTGTGGTTAATGAATTAGATGCTTTGGTTAACATTGATCTGAATACTCGGACTGTTAAAAAAGACCATACGCAATTAAATATTGTTAGAATAGGTACTTCGGGTTCTTTACAAGAACATATTCCTGTAGATAGTTATGTGCTGGCAAAATACGGACTTGGTTTTGACGGATTGCTTCATGCCTATAATTGTGAGCAAACCCTTGAAAAAGAAATGGAAGACGCTTTTATCAAACACACAAATTATGATGCTAGAAAATCAAGACCTTATATTGTTAAAAATAGTAGTGAGTTGGAGTATAAACTGATGTCTGATAAAATATTTTCAGGAATTACTGCTACAGCCGGAGGCTTTTATGGACCCCAAGGAAGGGTTTTACGCCTGGCAGTTCAAGATCCGGAATTGAATAAAAAAATTGATAGTTTTACTTTTAATGGCGTTAAGATCACAAATCTTGAAATGGAAACATCAGCGATATATGGTTTGTCAAAATTATTGGGACATCATGCGGTTTCAATGAACTGTATAATTGCAAACAGAGCTAATTTAACTTTTAGTGAAAACCCCTATGCCGCTATTGATAAGTTGATAAAATATACTTTAAATAAACTCGCACAATAAAAAAACTTTTTTATATAATAATTTAAAATTTTAAACGTTAATAGGATAAGTACTCCCTAGCCATTTATATTAACTTAAAATTTAAACTATGAAAAAGTTGGCTTATTTACTCGTTTTTGTTTTCGCATCTACATCATTAATTTCTTGTGGATCTTCAAGTAGTAGTTGTGTTTCTTCTGAAAAATACCAGATTAAAAATATTAAATTTGAAAATCAAGATATTGTGATATCAAAAGAATTCCTTCAAAGCGATGATGGAGTACATTAAAAAATAATTAATATTCAAAAATATAAATTCACTGTTTTCAATTATTGGAAACAGTTTTTTTTGTAAAAAAATAAAAAATACAATTTTCTTGTTCAGGTTATCAGACTTTGTAATTTTGTACAAACCTAAATTTAATGTCAAAAACAAAGTACATTTTTGTAACTGGTGGAGTTAGTTCTTCATTGGGAAAAGGAATTATTGCAGCATCACTTGCTAAATTACTACAAGACAGTGGCTATAAAGTTACTATTCAAAAATTAGATCCATATATCAATATTGACCCGGGCACTTTAAATCCATATGAACACGGAGAATGTTATGTAACTAATGATGGCGCTGAAACTGACTTGGATCTTGGGCATTATGAAAGGTTTTTAAATACGCCAACTTCTCAGGCAAACAACGTTACTACGGGTCGTATCTATCAAACAGTTATTGATAAAGAACGCAAAGGAGATTATTTAGGAAAGACTGTACAGGTTATTCCCCACATTACTGATGAAATTAAACGTCGAATTAAAATTTTAGGAGAAACCGGTGAATATGACATTGTTATCACTGAAATTGGAGGTACTGTAGGTGATATTGAATCATTGCCATATATTGAAGCGGTAAGACAATTACAATGGGATCTGGGTAATAATAATATGGTTGTAATTCACCTAACTTTAATTCCATATTTGGCTGCGGCACGTGAATTAAAAACAAAACCAACCCAACATTCTGTTAAAGAATTGATGCAAAGTGGTGTAAGTCCTGATATTTTGGTTTGTAGAACGGAGCGTCATATAAATGATGGGATAAGAAGTAAACTGGCACTTTTTTGTAATGTTGAAAAGGAGGCCATTATTGAATCAATTGATGCAAACACAATTTATGATGTACCCAATTTAATGCTTGAAGAAGGTTTGGATGATATTGTATTGAAAAAACTAAACCTAAAAGCTACCAGAAAACCAACGTTAAAAGCTTGGAATAATTTCTTAAACAAATATAAAAATCCTAAAAACACTGTTGAGATTGGTTTGATAGGTAAGTATGTAGAACTACAAGATGCATACAAATCTATTTTAGAATCTCTTGATCATGCAGGTGCTCAGAATGAAGTAAAAGTAAATATCCATCCTATCCATTCTGAAAGTGTTGATATTAATACAGTAAAATCTGAACTTAAGGGTTTGAATGGAATAATTGTTGCCCCGGGTTTTGGCGATAGAGGTATAGAAGGAAAAATTGAGGCTGTTCGTTTTGCAAGAGAAAATAACATTCCGTTTTTAGGTATTTGTTTGGGCATGCAAATGGCGGTTATTGAATATGCCAGAAACATTTTGCATTTAAAAAATGCCAATTCAACAGAAATGGATCCTGGCACTCCTTATCCTGTGATCGATATTATGGAAGAGCAAAAAGATATCACGCAAAAAGGTGGAACTATGCGATTGGGTGCATGGGATTGTAAGATTGATAAAGGATCAAAGGTTTACAAAGCTTACAGTACTGAAATGATCAGTGAGCGTCATCGCCATCGTTATGAATTCAATAATAAATATTTAGAACAATTAACAAATGCCGGACTAAAACCAACAGGTGTAAATCCCAAAACTGGATTGGTGGAGATAGTTGAAATTCCTACTCATCCGTGGTTTGTTGGTGTTCAATACCACCCCGAATATAAAAGTACAGTATTAAACCCTCATCCATTATTTATAGATTTTATTAAAGCCGGATTAGAAAATAAAAAGAATACTCAGATTTTTTAAAAATATCGAGGTCATTTTAGGGTAATTTTTTCGATGCTGTAGAGTTCAGGAATCTTACAAGACCAGGCTAAGGTTTTTTCTATTTCATTTTTTAATGCAATTGAAGCTTCTTTTTCTCCGTGTACCAAAAATATTTTTTGAGGTTTTTCTTCAATTTTTTGCAACCAATACAAAAGTTCTGAATGATCGGCATGAGCTGATAACCCCTCAACTTCTTTAACTTCCATATTAAAAGGAACAACTTTTCCATATACTTTCAATTCTTTTTCTCCTTCTAATAATTTCCTTCCTCTGGTTCCTTCAGCCTGATATCCAACAAATAAAAGTGTGTTTTTAGGATTAGGAGCTTGTTTTTCTAAATAATTTAAAATCCTTCCACCCGTTAGCATTCCACTACCTGCAATGACAATTTTTGGTTGATTATCATCACGTAAAGTCATGGTTTCCGTATAACTGCTTACGATGTGAAAATTGTTACACATTTCTTTACATTCATAATTTTTTAATTTATGCCAGTCTCTTGTTCTGTCAAACAATTCCAATACATTTGCACCCATAGGGCTATCCATTATCATAGGAATTTCTGGAATTTTGTTTTGTTTTCTCAATTTCCAAAAAATAAACATCATTAATTGTGCTCTTTCTACAGAGAAACTAGGAACGAATATAATACCGCCTCGTTTTACGGTTTGATTAACGATCTTTTCAATTTTGGGGATTGCCTCAATTTCTTGCGGATGAGATCTGCCACCATAAGTAGATTCCATTAATAATATATTGGCTTTTTTAGGTCTTATCGGAGGATATAACAATAGATCATTCTTTCTGCCAATATCTCCGGAAAAAACAATTCTTTTACCTTTGATATCCATTTCAATATATGTAGCACCTATGATGTGTCCGTTGTATTGAAATCTGACCTTAATTTCTTCAGATAGGTTCAACCATTGAGACGGTGCGACACCTTTAAATAAAGAGACTGTTTTATCTACATCATCCAAATCATAAAAAGCAAGCGCAGGTTTATGTTTTGAATACCCTTCTTTGTTTGCTCTTTCTGCTTCCTTTTCTTGGATCTTGGCAGTATCCTTTAAAATGATCTCGGCGATATCAAGAGTAGGATAGGTACCATAAATTTCACCTTTAAATCCTTGTTTTACCATTCTTGGAAGATATCCGGTATGATCTAAATGACCATGAGTTAATAGAATATGATCAATTTTTTGAGGTGTAAATGGAGGGTAATTCCAATTTAGTGACCTTAGGGATTTTTTACCTTGAAATAAACCACAATCGATCATTATTTTTTTTCCTTGTATCTCTAATAGATATTTAGATCCTGTTACTGTGCCGGCAGCACCTAAAAAGTGAATTTTGAAGTCGGTTGAAATCATATTTATTGATTTAAAATTCTTATCTAAAGTTAGTAATAAAAATTAAAAATCAATATGTCATTTTTAATATTGTTTATAACAAAAAAGACTGCCTTTTCAGACAGTCTTTTTTTTAATTAATATTTCTTATTAATTATCATTATCGTTATCATGGCTTTCATCGTGATCTTCATTATGGTTAGAAGTGTCATTGTCAGTATCTTTTTTTACTTCTTTAAGATCCATATTACATTTTGGACAACTACCCTGCTCTTGATAGATTTTATCTCCTTCACATTTCATAGGGCATTGATATTCTGCCATAGCAATTTCTGAGCTTTTGCTAGTATTGGTTACTTCTTTAGCTTCAGATTTTTTAGTTTCATTACAAGAAGTAAAGATTAATCCTAATGTAATAAATAATGCAAATGTTAAAATAGTTTTTTTCATGTTTTTAGATTTTTTTTAGCGTTGTTATATAATATTTTTAGTAGTTTTTTTGTCGAATAATTTTTAATTCCTTACAATGTCAACAAAATCTTTTAAGATGTTGAAATTATTAAGAAGTGGGTAATTATTATACTATTCTTTAAGATATTTATAATAAAAAGCAGGTAATAATATCAAAATAAAAAGAGGATGGATTAAAAATCTTCTCACATAGAATGCTAACAAATAACCTTGTTTTAAGTCGCTATTTAAAATGACAAAAAATAGAAAGCTCAAAAATAAAAAAGAAATGATATAAAACTTGATAGAGAATTTAATCATACTTTAATATTGAAAAGCAACCCATATAATTGCTAATGAAATAATAGTATTTATTGAATATCTAATTAACAAATGAAAAAATAATTTATAAGAATTAAATTCAGGAATGGATTCTTTTAAATAATCTTGTTCAAAATAGGTGATAAAAGGATCATATAAATAGTTAAAAGCAAAAAATCTAACTAAAACCAGCAAGAGAAACAGAAAAAGGATGATTAATATTTTACTAGTTTTTGACATTTTTTAGTTCTTTATAATGTGAAAAATATTTTACCCAAATAATCCAAAGAATAAAAACATAACCATATATCATTACTGGAAAAACTAAATTGTGTAATAGATATTCAAATTGAGGGTATTTTTGAAGTAAAACCGCAAATATTAATATACGCAATAAATTTATCAAGTAGATCGTTAACGCTCCAAATATTCCAAAAAAAATGGTATCCTTTGTGCTTCCGGAGAAAGCAATGATAAAAGACAAAAATAAAATGATGATACTAATTGAACTACAGCCTTCAACAATACTCACAACATGACGATCATTCAAAAAGAATTTCATTGATAATTCATTTTCATTTTGCTCAACGTAACTTTCAAAACCAAAAAAATTTGAAAATATACTTGTATGTTCGGCTACTTGTTTTGTTATTGGAGCACAAGAAAAAACATCTGATTTTTCTTGAGTTTTATGTAAATAGAATGAATATATTCCTGAAAGAATAAAATAAGTTGCAAAAAACTTAATTAAAAATATAATAATCGGTTTATTTTTTTTCAAGGAATCAATAGTTTTGTAGCTATCAAATTTAAACAAATAATGGGAAAAGCTGTTATAAAAAATAAATTAAATCAAATTATTTCTAAGCAAGTTGCTGATAATAAAAAATTACAGAGTATTTGTGATCTGTTAAGAAACGAAATTACTCATTGCGATTGGGTAGGATTTTATTTTAAGAATGGTGATAAATAAGAGTTGAAATTAGCTCAATTTTCCGGAAAACTAGCAGAGCATACTATTATTCCGTTTGGTAAAAGAATTTACGGACAAGTTGCCCTGAGTAATCAGAATTTTGTGATTCAGGATGTTAGTGAACAGGATAATTATATCTCATGTGGTTTTGATGTAAAATCAGAAATTGTAGTGCCAATATTTAAAAAAGGTATTAATATCGGACAAATTGATGTTGATTCTCACCAAAGATCACCTTTTACAAAAAAAGATGAAGAGTTATTAGAATATGTTTGTGAAAAAGTAGCTCAATTAGAAATACTGTAAAATAAAAAAAATCAATTATTAATTGTTTTTTAAGTTGTTCAAACTATTTTGATTTAGTATTTTTGCAAATGGTTTAAAAACATAGTTATGAGTGTATCAAAAAGGGCAAAATCAGCATTAATTTCAGTATTTCACAAAGATGGCTTAGAGCCCATTGTAAAGAAATTAGATAAATTAGGAATTGTTTTATATTCTACCGGCGGAACGGAAAAATTTATCAAAGATCTGGGAATATCTGTAGTGCCTGTTGAAGACCTAACTTCATATCCTTCGATCTTAGGAGGAAGGGTAAAAACATTACACCCAAAAGTTTTTGGTGGGATATTGAGTAGAAGAGAAAATGAAAGTGATCTTTTACAGTTAAAGCAATATGAGATTCCTGAAATTGATATCGTAATTGTTGACCTGTATCCATTTAAAAAAACTGTTGCAAGCGGAGCTGAAGAACAAGATATTATTGAAAAGATTGATATTGGTGGAATTTCATTGATTCGCGCGGCAGCTAAAAATTTTAAAGATGTAATTTGTGTTTCTTCAATGGATCAATACAAAGCATTTTCGGATATTCTATCAGAAGGTAATGGTAAAATTTCTTTAGAACAACGTAAAGTATTTGCTGCGAAAGCATTTGCGATTTCCAGTCATTATGATACAGCGATCTTTAAATATCTAAATCAAAAAGATATTGAGTTTAGAGAAAGCTTTAATGAGGTTAGTACTTTAAGATATGGTGAAAACCCACATCAAAAAGGTTACTTTTTTGGTAATTTAGATGCTTTGTTCAATAAATTACACGGTAAAGAGTTATCTTATAATAATTTGTTAGACGTGGATGCTGCTGTGAATTTAATGAATGAATTTAATGATGAAAACCCAACATTTGCCATTTTAAAACATAATAATGCATGTGGTTTAGCCCAAAGGGATACTATTTTACAAGCTTATATTGATGCTTTGGTAGGCGATCCTGTTTCGGCGTTTGGAGGTGTTTTAATTGCCAATAAAAAAATTGATAAAGTTACGGCTGAAGAGATCCATAAATTATTTTGTGAAGTTGTTATTGCACCTGAATATGATAGTGATGCTTTGGAAATTTTAAAAGGGAAGAAAAATAGAATCATCTTATTACAAAAAGATATTGAATTGCCAAAAACACAATTCCGTACAGCTTTAAATGGTGTTTTGTCACAAGAAAAAGATAGTATAACTGATGATAGGTCTCTTTTAAAACAAGCAACAGAATTATATCCTTCAGAGAGAGAAATAGAAGATCTTTTATTTGCTTCAAAAATTTGTAAAAACACCAAATCAAACACAATAGTACTAGTTAAAGATAAACAGCTTTGTGCTAGTGGCACCGGACAAACATCTCGTATTGATGCATTAAATCAATCCGTGATCAAAGCCAATAATTTTAATTTTGATTTAAAAGGGGCTGTTATGGCAAGTGATGCTTTTTTCCCTTTTCCCGATAGTGTTGAAATTGCAGGTAATGCCGGAATTACTGCTGTAATTCAACCCGGAGGTTCTATAAAAGATCAGTTGAGCATAGATTATTGTAATGACCACAAAATGTCAATGGTTTTCACAGGAATTAGACATTTTAAGCATTAAAATGATAAAATTGACTAATCATTGAGCTTTTTTAGAGTAATTTTGATAAAATAGGATTGCCTTGGATTTATAATAAGGTAATTTTATTACATTTGCCAGACCGCATTATTTTAACCGTTTAATTAGAGAGAATTATATATGGGTTTTTTTGATTTTTTGACTGAAGATATAGCTATTGATTTAGGAACTGCCAATACACTGATAATTCATAGGGGAAAAGTTGTAGTTGACAGTCCGTCAATTGTTGCTAAAAACAGAGCAACAGGTAAGATCATTGCAATTGGAAAAGAAGCGAATCTCATGCAAGGGAAAACGCATGATAATATCAAAACAATACGACCATTAAAAGATGGTGTGATTGCCGATTTTGAAGCTTCTGAACAAATGATTAGAGAATTTATCAAACAAATTCCAACTATTAAAAATAGATTTTTTAAACCTTCTCTACGTATGGTTATTTGTATTCCTTCAGGTATTACAGAGGTTGAAAAAAGAGCAGTTCGTGATTCTGCAGAACAAATGAATGCAAAAGAGATCTACTTGATTTATGAGCCTATGGCTGCTGCAATTGGTATTGGCATTGATATTATGCAACCAAAAGGGAATATGATTATAGATATAGGTGGTGGAACAACAGAAATTGCTGTTATTGCTTTAAGTGGAATTGTTTGTGATAAATCTGTAAAAGTAGCAGGTGATGTATTTACAAATGATATTGCAATGTACATGCGTACACAGCATAATTTATTTGTTGGAGAGGCATCTGCAGAGAGAATTAAAATTGAAATTGGAGCAGCTACTGAAGATCTTGAAAACCCACCTGATGATATATTAATTCAGGGAAGAGATCTGTTAAGTGGAAAACCAAAACAAATTGAAGTATCCTACCGAGAAATTGCAAAAGCCTTAGAAAAATCAATTTTACGTATAGAGGATGCCGTAATGGAAACACTGTCTCAAACCCCACCCGAATTGGCTTCTGACATCTACAGTACCGGAATTTATTTAGCAGGTGGAGGTTCAATGTTACGTGGTTTAGATAAGCGTTTATCAAGAAAAACAGATCTACCAGTTTACGTAGCGGAAGATCCTTTAAGAGCTGTAGTTATAGGAACTGGAATTGCTTTAAAAGACCTTGAAAAATACAAAACTATTTTGATGAAGTAGTAAATTCATTTAGGGAAGCATGCAACTATTAATATCATTTATTTTTAAGAATAAACATTTCTTATTATTTTTGTTGCTTGAATTATTTGCTGTCTATTTTACAATTCAAAGTCATTCTTACCACAGGAGTAAATTTGTAAATTCTGCCAATTTTATAACCGGAGGTATTTATAAAAGAATTGATAATTTTAAAGAATACATACGTTTGAAAGAAGAAAATAATCGACTTGCTGAAGAAAATGTGTATTTAAAAAATTTGTTGGATAAGGAAAAAATAAAAGGAACCTTATATGACTTAACATTAATTGACACTACAGATTCTAATCAAAAGTACTTCTATATATCTTCAAAAATTATTAATAACGGATATAATCGAAGTAATAACTATATTACAATAAATTCAGGTAGCAATAAAGGTATAACTTTTGATTTGGGAGTGATTAATAGTAAAGGTATAATTGGGATAACAAAAAGTGTCTCAAATAATTATGCAACTGTATTGTCAGTTTTAAATATCAATTCAAAAATCAATATAAAATTGCTGAGAAGTAACTATTTTGGATCTTTAAGCTGGGATGCTAAAGATTATCAAATGGTACAATTTCTAGACTTACCTGTACAAGCAAATATTAAAATAGGAGATACTGTTATTACAGGAGGAAAATCCACAATTTTTCCGGAAGGAATACCTGTTGGTACAATCAAAAATTTTAATATTATTAATAATAATTATGAATACGTAAATATTGATCTTTTTAATGATATGAGTGATATAGGATATGTTGAGATCATTAAAAATTTTGATAGAGAAGAAATAAAAGAATTAGAAGAAAAAACAACAAATGAATAGAGAGAATTTAAATATTGCATTTGTGTTTATTGGTTTGGTTCTTCTCCAAATTGTGATACTGAATAACATCAATTTCTTAGGCTATATCAATCCTTTTTTTTATATTGTTTTTCTTTTTTATTATCCTGTTAAAAAATTAGATAGTGCTTTTCTTTTGTTGAGTTTTGCATTGGGTTTAGCAATAGATTTTTTTTCAAATTCAGGTGGTATAAATGCTGCAGCAACTTTGTTTATAGCCTATATTAGAATACCGGTTATCAAAAGTGTTTTAGGTAAGACTGAGCTTGAATTCAATAATTTTTCATTCAGAAAATTAAAATTTAACAAAACAATTTCAATTATTGCTATTCTTACATTTGTACATCATTTTATAGTTTTTGGTTTAGAGTATCTAAAATTTGACAGTATTCAGTTAATTGTAACAAAAACATTTTTAACAAGTATTTTTACTATTATTTTAATTTTGATAAGTTTCATCCTTTTTTATAAGAAAAATTCCTCTTAAAAGCCTGTTATAATTATTAATTATTATAGTTTTAACAATTTTTTTAGTAAGATTGTTTTATATACAGGTATTTGCTGATAAATACAGGCAATCTCCATTAAATAATTCGGCTGTAACTGAAAAATCTGTATATCCAAACAGAGGCTATATTTATGATAGAAACGGAAAGTTAATTGTTACAAATCAA
>DAOUPQ010000142.1 GCA_030626085.1 Flavobacteriia bacterium | reverse complement strand
CCAATAAACATTACTATATAAAGTGTTTTTTTCATTTCTAATTTATATTTTATAATTAACCATTAATAGGATATCAATTCAGTTACGATTTGATTAACGAAAAGTTGGGAATTGTTTTGAGTATGTCAACTTTTGGTTAATCAAATCGTTAATGAATTGATATCCTTTTAATGTTTAATTTTAAAATATAAATTAGAAATGAAAAAAACACTTTATATAGTAATGTTTATTGGTTTTGCTTTATTCAGCATGACTAGTGTTAATGCGCAAACAACCGAAAAGAGTGATAAAATAGTTTATAAAACTACCGTTAAAGAAACACCTCAAAAAGTAAAAGAAGCTTTAAAAGATTATTCAGGCTATAAGATCTCTCAAAAAGCGTCTTATACCAAAAATAAAAATCGTAAAACTTATAAATTTAAAGTTGAAAAGGGCAACTGGTCTCATTATCTTTTAATAGATGAAAATGGTAAAATTGTAGGAATCGAGACAGGTGAACACAATAAAAACAGTTAATTTTAAAAATTTTATTTTAAAGATTTAGTTTTGCTTTTCGCTCTTGTAACCTAAAGTTAGAACCTAAATAAACTTTTCTAACCATCTCATCATCAGCGAGTTCTTTTGGTGTACCTTCTTTTAATATACCGCCTTCAAACATTAGATAAGTTTTATCAGTAATTGCTAAAGTAGCTTGTACATCATGGTCAGTAATTAAAATACCTATATTTCTGTCTTTTAAATGTGCAACAATGTTTTGAATATCTTCAACGGCAATAGGGTCAACCCCGGCAAAAGGTTCATCAAGTAAAATAAAATTTGGGTCAGAAGCTAAAGCTCTGGCAATTTCTGTACGTCTCCTTTCTCCTCCAGAAAGTAGATCTCCTCTGTTTTTTCGAACATGATTTAAACCAAATTCTTCAATTAAAGCTTCTAATTTTAATTTTTGATCCCCTTTACTAAGATTGGTAAATTGTAATATTGATAAGATATTGTCTTCAACCGATAATTTTCTGAATACTGAAGCTTCCTGAGCTAAATATCCAACACCTTTCTGGGCTCTTTTGTACATAGAATCGTGTGTGATGTTTTCATCATTTAAAAAGATCTCACCGGCATTAGGTTTGATCATGCCAACAATCATATAAAACGAAGTAGTTTTACCAGCACCATTTGGACCTAATAAACCAATTATTTCACCTTGTTTTACTTCTAATGAAATATCTTTTACGACTTTTCTGCTACCATAGATCTTGGTTATATTTTCAGCTCTTAATATCATTTTATTCATTAGGTTTATTTATTTGATCAATATTATTTTACAGAAACTTTAGTATTTTTTTTCAGCTCTTCTTTCTTTTCTTTGTCAATTATATATTTTGATATTCTGATACTAATTTCATAAAGTATAAGCATAGGTATAGCAACAATTACTTGACTTATTACATCAGGAGGTGTTATTAAAGCTGCCATAATTAGTACCAAGATCAAAGCATATTTTCGATATTTTCTCAGAAATTCGGGGGTAACCAAACCGAGTTTAGTTAAAAAATAAATTACTATAGGCATTTCAAATATCAAACCCGAAGCCAAACATGAAGCTTTAAGCAATCCAATATAGGAGCTAAGATCAATATTATTTTTTACTTCTTCTGCAACTCGGTAACTACCTAAAAAATTTATTGATATTGGTGTAATAACATAATATCCGAATAAAACACCTATAAAAAATAAAATTGAGGAAATAAAAATAAAACTTTTAGTGTTTTTAGTTTCGTTTTCATATAAACCGGG
Source organism: Flavobacteriia bacterium (assembly GCA_030626085.1). Lineage (GTDB taxonomy): Bacteria > Bacteroidota > Bacteroidia > Flavobacteriales > Flavobacteriaceae > Namhaeicola. Next base: position 1,715 of record DAOUPQ010000142.1, on the reverse strand, counting down.
TTTAATAAATTTCCAGAACTCCCAGGCTACAAATGGGAATGCCATAATAAAACCAACTGCTATTGAGGTCCATATATGGGCAGAAAACTGTCCGGCCATGGTTCTACTTTGAACAATAAAAGGTATTTCATCAATGCATAAGCCATCAGTACCTAATTTTTGGGATACAGAACATAAAAACTCATAAGTAAAAAATGTAGGATCTTTAGGTTTTAAGATAATATTGTTAAAAATAAAATCTTTAAAAATAAATGCGATAACACCAAAAGCCAAAATAAATAAAGACGACCTAACCAAAGTCCATCTCAATACTTCAAGATGGTTTAAAAATGACATTTCATTATTTTTTTTATTCATTTGTTTCAATTATTTAAATAAAGCCTTCTTTTAATAGATCGTGAAAATGTAAAACGCCAATATATTTATTATTATCAACTACAAGAATCTGTGAGATGCCATGATTTTGCATTACTTTTATTGCATTGACAGCCATTTCATCAGCCTCAATTTTCTTAGGATTAATACTCATGATATCACTGGCTTTTAAGCTATTGATATCTAGATTTTTTTCGAGCATTCTTCGTATATCACCATCGGTAATTACACCAACAACAAGATCATTATCAATAACTGCAGTAGTACCCAAACGCTTGTCAGATATTTCATAAATAACATCTTTAATTGGAGTATCAAGATTAACTTGTGGTATATCATTTTTTTCGATCAGGTCACTAACTCGTAAATAAAGTTTTTTACCTAAAGTACCTCCAGGGTGATATTTTGCAAAATCATTACTTGTAAAATCTCTTTGTTCTAACAGGCAAACTGCCAAAGCATCACCCATTACCATCTGAGCAGTTGTACTGCTTGTTGGCGCAAGATTATTTGGGCAAGCTTCTTTTTCTACATAGGTGTTTAGAATAAAATCGGCTTTATCTGCCAAATATGAATCTGGGTTTCCGGTTATTGCAACAATTTTATTTCCTGAATTATGAATTAGAGGTACTAAGATTTTAATTTCGGGTGTGTTACCACTTTTTGAAATACAAATTACAACATCATCTTTTTGGATATTTCCCAGATCACCATGAATGGCATCAGCGGCATGCATAAAAATTGCGGGTGTTCCTGTTGAATTAAAAGTTGCAACTATTTTTGTTGCAACATTAGCACTTTTACCAATACCTGTAACAATTACCCTGCCTTTAGATCTCAAAATAGTTTTTACTGAATTTTCAAAATTTTCATCTAAAAAATTAATTAAATTTTTAACGGCATCGGTTTCAATTAAAATTGTCTGTTTAGCAGTATCTAAAATTTTATTATTATTTCCCAATTTTTATAATTTTTTAAATCAAAATTATTATAGTATATTTAATGTGTTTTAATAACGTTTCGTTAAAAATATCAATATTAAATAATATAATAATGAATTTTGAAATTATTTCTGCAAAATTATTTAAAAAATGGAGAAAAGAAAGATGAATGAGATAAAAATTAATTTGCAGGAGAGTTTAAAAAAATATTTTGGATTCCCAAAATTTAAAGGTTTACAAAAAGATGCCATTCAAAGTGTAATTGATGGTAACAATACTTTTGTTGTAATGCCTACCGGAGGTGGAAAATCTTTGATCTATCAATTGCCTGCTTTGGTGCAGGATGGAATGGCAATTGTTGTTTCACCATTAATTGCACTGATGAAGAATCAGGTTGAT
>DAOUPQ010000102.1 GCA_030626085.1 Flavobacteriia bacterium | reverse complement strand
TGATTTTTAGGATTTCTGTAACATCTTTATAATATATTTTATCAAGGTTAATATCAGCTACCAAATCCTGATATGGATTTCCGGGAATTTTGAATTTTACCTGATTCGGAGCCGGCGTTGTAGGGGCAACATCTGCTCCCCAATACAAACCAGCATAAACTACTCTATTACATACATTGGTTGTAAAAGCAGCACTACTTGAATTAAAGGTAGTTGCATCTCCATCAATATCAACGAACACCATATCAATATAATTATTTTGAGTATCTCCATTGTAAGGTGTATCTTTGCTATCGCCCAATATTGAATTACCAATTATGGTCAGATCTCCATTAATACCCGAAGTTTCATACCTTTTAACAAAAGGTGTAGTTGTTTGTGCATAGGAATAAACTGTGCTCAAAACAGAAAACAGGAGGAGAAATTTAAACAGAGCTGTTAGGTTTATAGTTTTCATAATAAACTCTTATAAATTAATTTAGTTCAATAAAATAATATTAATAAAAACAGGGAGGAATTTTATTACATATGTTGTAATTATATATAGATAACCTCAAATTGCTCAAAAAATTGTGTTAGTTTTTAATTTATTGGGGCTAAATAAAAAAAGAAGAATAAATATTAATCAATAAAAATATCTTACCTTAGTAGGTTCATTAACTTTAAAACAAACAATCATGAAAAAATCAAATATTTCAAAATCACATTTATTTTTATTATTTATTGGATTAATACTATCATTTACAATGAGTGCCCAAGTTGGTGGGTGGAAAGCTGATCTGGTTAAAGATTCAAATGAAAGATTAAGTTCTATGATTGAAAAATCTTCAAAACTTCAGTCATATAAAGACAAAGCTTATGGATATGTAGTTTTTCCTAAAATTACAAAAGCTGGCTTAGGAATAGGTGGAGCAGCTGGTCAAGGCATAGTTTTTAAAAACAATACAGTTGTTGGTTCTTCAAAATTAAAACAAGCTTCTATTGGATTACAAGCTGGAGGACAACAATACAGTGAAGTTATCTTTTTTGAAAACAAAGAATCTTTTGAACATTTTACTAATGGTAAATTAAAGTTTGATGCTCAAGCAACTGCAGTGGCTATAAAAAAAGGTGTAGCCATAGATGTTGCTTATGTAGAAGGTGTTGCAGTTTTTACGCAAGGCTATTGGTGGCTTAATGTTTGAAGCCTCTTTAGGTGGCCAGCATTTTAAATACATTCCTAAATAAAATATAATTTACAGAAAATTAGCTCCAATTTTTTTCAATTGGAGTTTTTTATTGCTATTATCAAATATTGACAATAATATATACACAATGATAATTAACGGAATAGCAACTGTTTTTAATGTAATGATTAGGAATAGTGTCATGATTAAAAAAATATATTTTAAGAGATTATCTTTTAACGAATAATTCTTAAATTTTAAGGAGAATAAAGATAATTCTGCATTTAATAAAATACTTCCAATAATTGTAATTGCAATAAGAACATATTTATTAATGATCAAATCAATAAAAATTTGTTTATCGGAATAGTGTAAAATCAACGGTAAAGACACAACAAATAATGCAAAAGCAGGTGCTGGCAAACCAATAAATGAATCTGTTTGTCTTTCATCAATATTAAATTTTGCCAGTCTAAAAGCTGATGCCAAAGGAATTAAAAAACCTATAAAAGGAATCAATTGTAAATTGGTCTGTTCAAAAGTTGACCATTGTCCAATTTCACGATTCATTTCCATAAACCATTGTTGCTGTGTTGTATAGAGCAATAATTGAAACATTATAAAACCGGGAGCAACACCCGAAGTAACCATATCTGCCAAAGAATCCAATTGTTTTCCAAATTCGCCTTGTACTTTAAACATTCTTGCAAAAAAACCGTCAAAAAAATCAAAAAATATGCCTAACATTACAAAAAATGCTGCTTCAACCAGTTTATCAGATAAGGCCATTAAAATCGCTATTACTCCTGATAGCAGATTTAACAAAGTGAAAATATTGGGAATTTGCTTTTTAATCATCTTATAATGTTTATGTAAAAATAGTAAAATATTTTTTTATAATTGTGTTAATAAAAAATCATTATACTTTTTTATATTTTCCGCTTAATTACTACTTTAGCAACCTTTCTTAATTCAATTTTTAATGTCAAAACAAACAGCATATACCGAAGATAATATTCGTTCTCTCGATTGGAAAGAACACATAAGGATGCGACCGGGAATGTATATTGGAAAACTAGGTGACGGATCTTCTCCGGATGATGGTATATACATCCTGATCAAAGAAGTAATGGACAATTCTATAGATGAATATGTAATGGGTGCAGGAAAATCTATTGATGTTCAGGTAAAGAATAATTCAGTTTCCATTAGAGATTATGGTAGAGGAATTCCTTTGGGCAAAGTTGTTGATGTTGTTTCTAAAATGAATACTGGTGGTAAGTACGACTCCAAAGCATTTAAAAAAACAGTAGGATTAAATGGTGTTGGTACAAAAGCGGTAAATGCATTGTCTGCTAATTTTAAAGTCCAATCTATCAGAGAAGACAAAACGGTTATTGCAGATTTTGAAAGAGGTGAATTAATTAATGAAGAACCAGTACAAAATTCGACTCTAAGACGAGGAACCAAAGTTACTTTTGTACCCGATACTGAAATTTTTCATCATTATAAATACCGAAGTGAATACATTGTTAAAATGATAAAAAACTACGTGTATCTCAATACGGGTTTAAATATTCTTTTTAATGGTGAAAAATATTTTTCTGAAAATGGTTTAAAAGACCTTCTCTCCGAAAATATTAATGAAAAAGATACCCTATTCCCAATAATTCATTTAATTGGTGAAGATATTGAAATTGCTTTAACATACAGTAAGGCGCAATATAGTGAGGAGTACCATTCATTTGTTAACGGTCAGCATACAACTCAAGGAGGTACACATCAAAATGCATTTAGAGAAGTTATTGTAAAAACAATCCGTGATTTTTTTGGTAAGAATTACGAATCTTCTGATATACGAAAATCAATTGTTTCTGCCATAAGTATCAAAGTTATGGAACCGGTTTTTGAGAGTCAAACAAAAACCAAACTGGGATCTACTGATATGGGTGGAGGTCTACCTACGGTACGTACTTTTATCAATGATTTTGTAAAACAAAAATTAGATAATTATTTACATAGAAATCCTGAAACTGCTGAAAAGATCCAAAAGAAGATCATTCAAGCAGAAAAAGAGCGTAAAGAACTTTCAGGAATTAGAAAGTTAGCCCGAGAAAGAGCTAAAAAAGCAAGTTTGCACAATAAAAAATTACGTGATTGTCGTATTCATTTAGGTGATATGAAAAAAGACAATCGTTTGGATAGTACTTTGTTTATCACCGAGGGTGATTCTGCAAGCGGCTCTATAACCAAATCAAGAAATGTCAATACTCAGGCTGTTTTTAGTCTTAAAGGTAAACCTTTGAATTCATTTGGTTTGAGTAAAAAGATTGTTTATGAGAATGAAGAATTCAATTTACTGCAAGCTGCACTGAACATTGAAGATGGTATTGAAAATTTACGCTATAACAATATTGTAATTGCTACTGATGCTGATGTTGACGGAATGCATATTCGTTTGCTTTTGATCACTTTCTTTTTACAATTCTTTCCGGAAGTTATCAAAGAAGGTCATTTGTATATTTTAGAAACACCGCTCTTTAGAGTAAGGGATAAAAAAGAAACTTTTTATTGTTATAGCCAAATAGAAAAACAAACTGCCATAAAAAAACTAAAAGGTAAACCCGAAATTACCCGTTTTAAAGGTTTAGGCGAAATTTCACCAAATGAATTTACGCACTTTATTGGTAAAAATATCAAGTTAGATCCTGTTATGTTAGATAAAGAAACTTCTATTGATAATTTATTAACTTTTTATATGGGAAAAAACACCCCCGATCGTCAAAAGTTTATTATCAATAATTTAAAAGTTGAAATGGATATTATAGAAGAGGAGATTTCTAAAGAACAAAAAATTAAAAAAGACAATCACCTTTTAACCACAAAATAGAGTGGTTTAAATAATTAGTGATTTTTAGTATGGAGGAAAGCAATAAAACAGAGGATAAAAATCAAGGTTTTGAGATCATTTCAGATGATAATACTGATAATGCCATAACTAAGGTATCCGGTATGTTTCAAGAATGGTTTTTAGACTATGCTTCTTATGTAATTCTTGAAAGGGCTGTGCCGGCAATTGATGATGGCTTTAAACCTGTTCAACGCCGTATTATGCAGTCTATGAAGGATTTGGATGATGGTAGATACAGTAAAGTTGCCAATATTGTTGGACATACTATGCAATATCATCCTCATGGAGATGCCAGTATTGCTGATGCTATGGTACAACTGGGACAAAAAGAATTATTGATTGATATGCAGGGTAACTGGGGTAATATTTTAACCGGAGACAGGGCTGCAGCCTCACGCTATATTGAAGCCCGTTTATCAAAATTTGCATTAGAAGTAGTTTTTAATCCTAAAACTACTGAATGGCAGTTATCTTATGATGGAAGAAGAAAAGAACCCATTGATCTGCCTGTAAAATTTCCTTTACTTTTAGCGCAAGGTGGTGAAGGTATTGCTGTTGGATTATCAACAAAAATATTACCTCATAATTTTAATGAACTCATAGATGCCTCTATAAAGATCCTAAAAGGGAGAAGTTTTACGATCTCCCCTGATTTTTTAACTGGAGGTATTGCTGATATTTCTAATTATAATGATGGGAAAAAAGGTGGAAAAGTTAGGGTTAGAGCTAAAGTCTCTCAACAGGACAAGAATACTCTGGTAATAACTGATATACCTTACGGAACAACAACATCCTCGTTAATTGATTCTATTTTAAGGGCAAATGAAAAAAGCAAGATCAAGATCAAACGAATTGAAGATAATACTGCAAAAGATGTTGAGATATTAGTCCATTTGCCCAACGGCGTATCTCCGGATAAAACCATTGATGCACTTTATGCTTTTACCAATTGTGAAATGTCAATCTCACCATTATGCTGCGTCATTCAAGATAACAAACCAATTTTCATCGGCGTATCTGAAGCTTTAAGTCATTCAACACAACATACAGTAAATTTACTTAAAAGTGAGCTGGAAATCCAATTAAATGAATTGGAAGAACAATGGCATTTTGCTTCATTAGAGCGTATTTTTATAGAGAACAGGATTTATCGGGATATTGAAGAAGAAGAAACATGGAAAGGTGTTATTAAAGCAATTGACAAAGGATTGCAACCATATATCAAACATTTAAAAAGGGCTGTAACTGAAGATGATATTATCCGCTTAACAGAAATACGAATCAAAAAGATATCAAAATTCGATATTGATAAGGCCAAACAAAATATTGAAAGTTTAGAAGAAAAAATTAAAAATGTTAAGTATCATTTAGAGAATTTAATAGATTATGCAATTGATTATTTTAAAAATTTAAAAACTAAATACGGAAAAGGAAAAGAGAGGAAAACCGAGATTAGACTTTTTGAAGATATTGTTGCTACAAAAGTGGTGATGCGAAATACAAAATTATATGTAAATCGCCTTGAAGGTTTTGTGGGTACTTCTTTACGAAAAGAAGAATATGTAACTGATTGTGCTGATATTGATGATGTAATTGTCTTTAGGGATGATGGTAAAATGATCGTTACTAAAGTTGATACAAAAACTTTTGTTGGTAAGAATATCATTCATATTGCTGTATTTAAAAAAAGCGATAAACGTACTATCTACAATATGATCTATCGAGATGGTAAAAGTGGTCCAACTTATATGAAACGTTTTTCAGTAACGGCTATTACCAGAGATAAAGAATATGACCTAGTCAATGGTAATCCTAACTCAAAAGTTTTTTATTTTTCTGCAAATCCAAATGGTGAGGCTGAAATTGTAACTGTTTTATTACGATCTTCAGGTAAGATTAAAAAATTAAAATGGGATCTTGATTTTGCTGATCTTGCTATCAAAGGAAGAAGCACTCGCGGAAATACAGTTACTAAAAACACCGTAAGAAAAATTGAATTGAAAGAAAAAGGTATTTCAACATTAAAACCCCGAAAAATATGGTTTGATAATACCGTGCAAAGATTAAATGTTGATGAGAGAGGTGAATTATTAGGTGAATTTACCGCTGAAGACAGACTACTTATCATTAGCCAAAAAGGAATTACTAAGACCATTATTCCAAGTCTTACAACCCATTTTGACAATGATATGATCGTTCTAGAAAAATGGGATCCTAATAAACCTATTTCTGCTGTATATTTTGAAGGTGAAAAACAACGGTATTATGTCAAACGATTTATGATCGACAATCCAAATAAAGAAGAAAAATTTATTACTGATCATCCAAATACACAATTACAAATTATTGCTGTAGATCACCGTCCTGTTGCGGAAATAATTTTCTCTAAAAGAAGCTTAGAAAATAGAATATTAAATTTTGAAGAGTTTATTGCAATAAAAGGTATTAGATCTCTTGGTAATCAACTTACTACCGAAAAAATAAAAGACATAAATTTATTAGACTCCCTACCCTATAAAGAACCAGAGGTCAATGAAATTGATTTGGTAGAAGAAGAAATAATTGAGCATAAAAGTAAGGAGAATTCAGATCAAAATATAAAAGATGACTCCATAATTGATCCATCTATTGAAGAAGACGGACAAACTACTTTGTTTTAATTTTTTTATATCTTTATACAATTAACAATACTTTATTAACCTTTTAAATATCCATTAATGAGAACTTCATATACTCTATTCGATAGAATCCTGCATTGGTCTCTGGCATTTTCAATTTTATTTATACTACTTACGGTATTTTTAAGATTAAACTGGATGGAAAAGAATCATGTG
>DAOUPQ010000116.1 GCA_030626085.1 Flavobacteriia bacterium | reverse complement strand
ATTCTACTCAATTCTTACGCTGTCAATTCTCAATCTTTCAATGAACTTACCTAAATCCACTTATCCCAATCATTTTACCTCTCTCCAATTCTAAGCGGATGCAAAAGTACAACCTTTTTTAAAAATATAAAACAAAAATATAAAATATTTTGTTATTTATTTATCAAATTATACTAATGAACTTCTTATACTGAAAAACAAAAATAATGCTTTTGTTTTTGCGGTGCAAACGTACAATTATTTTCAATTTAACCTATAATTATATTTATGTAATTTTAAGTTTTTATTCCTTATTATTATACTTTATTGACAATCTGTGTTTTGCATTATAATCAAAAATGAAATTAACATAACTTTAGCAATAAAATAGGGTTGATTAATCTCTCAAACAATAGTTAATTTTTAATATATATTATATGGTGTAAGTATTTTAATTTTCACTCCTCATTATTTTTTAAAAAGTAATATATTTGCACCCTTATTTATTTGAGATATGATTAATATTACTTTACCAGACGGAAGTATTAAGAGATTTGAGAAGAATAGCACAGCTATTGATGTTGCTAAAAGTATAAGTGAAGGTTTCGCCAGAAATGTTATTTCAGCAAAATTTAACGATAAAACCATTGAAACAAAAACACCATTGACAACTGATGGTGCACTTATCCTATATACATGGAGAGATAAAGAAGGTAAAAAAGCTTTTTGGCATTCTTCTGCTCATTTACTTGCACAGTCTATTCAATTCTTCTATCCGGATGCCAAATTAACTATAGGACCAGCCATTGAAAATGGTTTCTATTACGATGTAGATTTTGGTGATAAAATACTATCTGAAAATGAATTCAAGCAAATTGAAAATAAAATGCTCGAATTTGCTAGACAGAAATCTGAATTCAAAAAACGTTCCATTTCAAAGTATGATGCTTTACAGATCTATAAAGATGAGAATAATGAGTTTAAAATTGAATTGATTGAAAATCTTGAAGATGGAGAAATTACTTTTTGTGATCACAGTGATTTTACTGATCTGTGCCGCGGTGGTCATATACCAAATACGGGATTGATCAAAGCTGTAAAAGTGATGAGTGTTGCAGGAGCTTATTGGCGAGGTGATGAAAAGAACAAACAATTAACCCGTGTTTACGGAATTTCGTTCCCGAAACAAAAAGAATTAAAAGAATATTTAGCTTTAATAGAAGAGGCTAAAAAACGTGATCATAGAAAACTTGGTAAAGAATTAGAATTATTTACTTTTTCGCAAAAAGTAGGTATGGGTTTACCTTTATGGCTTCCAAAAGGAGCTGCTTTGCGTGAACGCTTGGAACAATTCCTGAAAAAAGCACAAAAAAAAGCTGGTTATGAAATGGTGATCACACCTCATATTGGGCAAAAGGAATTGTATGTAACTTCCGGCCATTATGAGAAGTACGGTAAGGATAGTTTTCAACCCATTCACACACCAAAAGAAGATGAGGAATTTTTATTAAAACCAATGAATTGTCCACATCATTGTGAAATATATAACACAAAACCCTACTCCTATAAGGATCTACCTGTAAGGTTTGCCGAATTTGGCACAGTTTACAGATATGAGCAAAGTGGTGAACTGCATGGTTTAACTCGTGTTAGAGGATTCACACAAGATGATGCTCATATTTTTTGTACTCCTGAACAATTAAACGATGAGTTTAAAGCTGTAATTGATTTAGTTTTATATGTTTTTAATTCATTAGGTTTTGAAGATTTTACAGTTCAAATATCATTACGTGATCCTAATGACAAAGAAAAATATATTGGCAGTGATAATAACTGGGAAAAAGCAGAAAATGCTATAATCCAAGCAACTAAAGAAAAAGGATTACAAAGCACTATAGAATATGGTGAAGCAGCTTTTTACGGACCCAAATTAGATTTTATGGTTAAGGATGTTTTAGGTAGGAGTTGGCAACTCGGCACCATTCAAGTTGATTATAACTTACCCGAAAGATTTGACTTAACTTATAAGGGATCTGACAACCAATTACACAGACCTGTGATGATTCATCGCGCACCTTTTGGTTCTATGGAGCGTTTTATAGCCATATTAATTGAGCATACAGGGGGTAATTTCCCGCTTTGGTTAACTCCTGAACAAGCTATATTACTACCAATTAGTGAGAAATATGAAAAATATTGCAAAAAAGTTTTAAATTTGTTAGAAAATCACGAAATTCGCGCCCTCATAGATAATCGTAACGAAAAGATTGGTAGAAAGATACGTGATGCTGAAATTAACAAGATACCATTCATGTTGATTATTGGTGAAAACGAAGAGAGAGAAAGTACAATATCTGTTAGAAAACATAGTGAAGGTGATCTAGGAACTTTTACAATAGAGGAATTTTCCAATATCATTCAAAGTGAAATTGATAAAACATTACAAGTATTTTAAGTTTAACTATTCCTGAAAAGGTTAAAAATATAAAGTTATAGCAATAAGAAGAAAAAGAGGGGTTAGAAAACCCTGGAGAATTATTAAAGAAGATCCGCACAAAATCAATGAAAAAATTCGTGCTCAGGAAGTTCGTTTGGTTGGTGATAATGTTGAAATTGGAATTTATCCAATAAGAAAAGCCAATGAAATAGCGGAAGAGCTAAAATTAGATTTGGTAGAGATTTCTCCTAATGCTAATCCGCCTGTTTGTAAAATTATTGATTATAAGAAATTTCTTTACGAACAAAAGAAAAGAGAAAAAGCTTTAAAAAATAAAGCTACAAAAGTTGTGATCAAAGAAATTAGATTTGGACCAAATACTGATGAGCATGATTATGATTTTAAAAAGAAACATGCAATAAAATTTCTGGAAAGTGGCGCAAAACTAAAAGCTTTTGTGTTTTTTAAAGGAAGATCTATTATCTATAAAGATCAGGGTCAAATTTTATTATTGCGTTTGGCCCAGGATCTTGAAGATTATGGAACAGTTGAACAAATGCCAAAATTAGAAGGTAAACGTATGATCATGTTTATAGCTCCTAAAAAGAAAAAATAATTAAAAAGATAATAAGCAAGTAAATAACAAAAAAGGAAGAAGATGCCTAAAATGAAAACTAAATCCAGTGCTAAAAAACGTTTTAAATTAACGGGTACAGGTAAATTAAAAAGAAAACACGCTTTTAAAAGTCATATTTTGACCAAAAAAAGCAAAAAGCGTAAATTAAAACTTACGCATTCAGGTTTGGTAAACAAAGCTGATGTATCGAATATTAAACAACAATTAACACTAAAATAGCAAAAGAAATTTTGTGGTAATTAATTATTAACCCTGTATTAGTGCTTTAATAAAAAATGATCCTGAGAACTCGGGACTGCCTGTTACAAAAAAATTAAAAATATGCCAAGATCAGTAAATTCAGTAGCCAAAAGAGCTCGAAGAAAAAAAATATTAAAACAAGCCAAAGGATACTTTGGACGTCGTAAAAATGTTTATACAGTAGCAAAAAATGCTGTAGAAAAAGGGATGCTTTATGCATACCGTGACAGAAAAAATAACAAGAGAAATTTCCGTGCTTTATGGATACAACGTATCAATGCAGGAGCTCGTTTACACGGAATGTCATATTCTCAATTCATGGGCAAATTAAAAGCTAATAATATTGAACTAAATCGCAAAGTACTTGCTGATTTAGCAATGAACAATCCTGAAGCTTTTAAATCAATTGTAGAGAAGATAAAATAAATATTTAATCCTTGCTTATAAATAAAAAATCCCGGTTAACCCGGGATTTTTTATTACCATTTTATAAGTATTAACTTTTTGAAATATTAAAAAACTTTTGTTCCTGTTATATCAATTGACCCTCCTGAATAAGTAGCAGTGCCAGCCATGGTTTTCTTTTTATAATTAATATTAAATGTAACCATTTCTCCTTCAACATTTACTTTAAAGGTCACATTCTTTTTAATAGCTACAATATCCTCAAGATCTATTTTATAATCATTGATCATAATATATCCTACCAACTTTTTATCTTCATTTGCAAAAACAATTTCACCTTTTTGATATTGATATGGAGCATCCAGCGCTTCATAATTCCATGTTCCAATTAATTTTTTGTGCTTTTTATAGCTTTCAATATTACTAAAACCAGAAACTAATACAAACATTAATATTAGTGAACTCAATAAAACTAAATTTTTCATTTTTTTAAATCTATTTATTAGGTTAAACAATCAAATATATTAAAAATAAGCTAACAACAAATCATATCATTTCATCAGTTGCTTTTAATTTTTCTGTATTTTCAAAGAGTTTAAGCTCTTCAATAATTTTATGCAAATCGCCATTTATTACTTTATTCAGATCGTAAATGGTCAGCCCAATTCTATGTTCAGTAACTCTTCCTTGTGGATAATTATAAGTTCTGATCTTAGCAGATCTATCACCACTGGAAACCAATGTTAATCGCTTAGCTGAATCTTCATCAAGTTTCTTTTGTAATTCTTGTTCGTATAAACGAGTACGTAAAACTTTAAATGCTTTGTCTTTATTTTTGTGTTGAGATTTTTGATCCTGACATTGAGCAACAATACCAGTAGGTTCATGTGTTAATCGTACTGCTGAATAAGTTGTGTTTACTGATTGCCCTCCTGGACCTGATGCGCAAAAATAATCAATACGTACATCACTCATTTTTAAATCAATATCAAACTCTTCAGCTTCAGGCAATACCATAACCGTTGCTGCAGAAGTATGTACTCTTCCTTGTGTTTCAGTTTGAGGAACACGTTGAACGCGATGCACTCCCGATTCAAATTTCATGGTGCCATAAACATTTTCTCCTTTTATATCAAAGATAATTTCTTTAAAACCACCCGAAGTACCTTCACTCAGATCTTCAATTTCAGTTTTCCAACCTTTATCTGAGGCATATTTTGTGTACATCCTATAAAGGTCTCCGGCAAAAATACTCGCTTCATCGCCGCCGGTTCCCGCTCTAATTTCTACAATTACATTTTTAGCATCCTCTGGGTCTTTTGGAATTAACATAAATTTTAATTCTTCATCAAGTTTAGGTAGTTTTTCACTAGCCTCTTCCAATTCTAACTTTGCCATTTCAACCATTTCAGGGTCAGAGCCATCAGCAATAATTTCTTTAGCCTCTTGCAAATTATTATATACAGATAAATATTTATCTCCTAAATCAACAAGTGCTTTTAAATCTTTATACTCTTTGTTTAACCTGATATACCTTTTTTGATCTTTAATTATCTCTGGCTGTATGATCAAATCTGCCACTTCATCAAATCTCTGTTTAACTATTCTAATTTTTTCTTTCATCATCAAATTTTAATAAATGCAAATTTAGTGTATTTTTTACAGTAAATATAAAGAGAATAAAAAATGAAATAAAATTTAAAATTTTAAGGATTTTGCAAAAAAAAGAATAGATTTGTGAATTAATCTAATAATCTATTAAAACTAAAACCATGAAAAAAGTACTTTTATTATTTGCAGTTTTTGCTTTGTTTCTTACCAGCTGTGGTGACAGCAAAAAAGAAGAAGTAAAAAAAGAAGTTAAAAAAACAATTGAAGAAGTTAAAGAAGTTAAAAGTGATGCAACAATTGCTGCTGAGCAATTAGCTTTAGGTGAAAAATTATTTACTGAAAAAACTTGTACTTCATGCCATCAAGTAGATGCTAAAGTAGTAGGACCTTCTATTAAAGATATCATAAAAATTTATGAAGAACAAAATGGAAATATTGTTCAATTCCTAAAAGGTAACAGTGCTGCAATTGTTGATACTGATCCTGGACAAGTAGCAATTATGAAAGCTAATTTAGACGGATTTGTTAAAGATCTAACAGGAGATCAGCTTCAAGCTTTATCAGCTTTTATGAGAAGTAAATAATAGATACTATTTATTAAAAAAATACCTTTCAAAATTTTGAAAGGTATTTTTTTATATCAACAATTCTATTCCGATCTTTAAAAAATCCATTTGGTGGTAATTCATCAATCAGAATATCAACTTAATTTATAATTATT
>DAOUPQ010000079.1 GCA_030626085.1 Flavobacteriia bacterium | reverse complement strand
TCTTGCATTATATTTTGAATTAAACTCTTCAAAATATACTAAATCATAAATACTGTACCTTTTTGTAAATTTGGCTCCTCTTTTATTTTTATGTTCTAATACTCTCCTTTTTAAATCAATTGTATAATCAACATATAATGCGGTTCTATTTTTATTGCTTAAAATATATATTTGAGCTCTTTCCATCAAAATAGAACGGATCCTGAAACAAGTTCAGGATTAAAAATATCCTTGTTTTTTTCTATCTTCCATTGAAGTCTCACTTCGCTTATCATCAGCTCTGTTTCCTCTTTCTGTTTCTCGCATTGCCGAAACTTCTTCAACAATTTTTATAAGTGTATCTGCTTCACTTTCAATACCACCGGTAATCGTTATATCACCTAAGGTTCTAAAACGTAATTTTTTAATAACAACTTCTTCGTTTTCTTGTATTACTAAATATTTTGAAAACGGAATCCAACTTCCGTTTCTATATACAACTTCCCTGTCATGCGCAAAATATAATGAAGGAATTTGAATATTCTCTCTCAGTATATAATTCCAAACATCCATTTCAGTCCAGTTACTTATTGGAAAAGCCCTAAAATGCTCTCCCTGATGCATTTTTCCATTAAAAAGATTCCATAATTCAGGTCGTTGATTTTTAGGTGTCCATTGTCCGAAATCATCACGGTGTGAAAAAAATCTTTCTTTAGCTCTTGCTTTTTCTTCATCTCTACGTCCACCACCAATAGCACAATCAATTTTATTATCTTCGATAGCATCTAACAATGTTATAATTTGCAATTCATTACGTGTAGCATTTTTGCCTTTTTCCTCTACAACTCTTTTATTGTCAATTGCCTTTTGAACAGAACCTACTAATAGAGTAGCTCCTAAAGATTTTACCAGATCATCTCTAAATTGAATCGTTTCCGGAAAATTATGCCCGGTATCAATGTGCATTAATGGAAAGGGAACTTTTGCCGGATAAAAGGCCTTTTTTGCCAAGTGGGTTAAAACTATAGAATCTTTACCTCCGGAAAACAATATTACCGGATTTTCAAATTGTGCATATACTTCACGTAACACAAATATTGCTTCTGATTCTAGTTCATCTAAATAATTTAAAAAATATTTTTTCATATTTTTAATTTTTCTTTTATTTCATTATAAATTAAAGCAACCGACTCTTCTATTGATTTATCATCAGTAATTACTTCTACATCAGGGTTTTCAGGAGCTTCATAAGGTGCATTAACGCCTGTAAAATCTTTGATCTCACCTTTTCTCGCTTTGTCGTATAATCCTTTGACATCACGTTTTTCACATTCTTCTAAGGATGTATTTACAAAAACCTCGACAAAATTATCTTTTTCAACGATATTCTCAATGTTTTTTCTGTCTTTTTTATATGGAGAAACAAAAGCAGCTAATACTACAATTCCTGCATCAACAAAAAGATTGGCAATTTCTGCAATACGTCTGATATTTTCTGTTCTATCTTCAGGCGAAAAAGTTAGATCATTATTAATTCCTTTACGGATATTATCACCATCCAAGGCATAAGTACTAATTCCTTCTTGATGTAATTTATTTTCTAAAGCATTCGCTAAAGTTGATTTTCCTGAACCCGACAATCCGGTAAACCAAATTAAAAAAGAATTATGTTTATTTAAGGTTTGTCTTTTATCTCTGGTAACATTATAATTATGTTTAATAATATTTTTCTTCATAATTATTCAATTTCAACTTTATGCCAAACTTTTTCATGCAAATAATACAAAACCATTTTTAATACAAATTCAATACCACCAACTTTTAAACCGATTATCGGATCACCCGTTACTAACCAGGCAATCAACGTTGTGGTTAATGTAGCAATAATTCTCCAGGTAAAGGTTTTTAAAATATGTCGTTTTTCAGCTTTTACTTTCATGCTATCCTACTTTAAACCATGGATTTAATAAATTCTCTTTGTTATAAAGCAATGGTCGATCTGTTTCTTTTGAAATTACTTGTAGTCCAACAGCTTCACAAATTGCTTGTCCGGCAGCTGTATCCCATTCCATTGTTGGTGCAAATCTGGGATAAATATCGGCTTTACCTTCTGCTACCAAACAGAACTTTAAAGAACTTCCTTTTGAAACAATTTCTACTTTATCAAAATCATTTTTTAAAGAATCAACAAATTCTTTGGTTGCATCATTCATATGTGAACGGCTTCCTACTACACTAATTTTATTTTTTTGTTTTGCTTTTGGTTTAATAGCTGATGCTTTAAAATCAAGGGTATCAAAATCAATTATATGCTCTTTTAGCGTCGCTTTTAAAGCAATATTTTTTGTGACATCAGCATAAAATAGTTCTTTAGTTACCGGAACATAGATCACGCCCATTAATGGTTTACCATTTTTAACTAAAGCTATATTAACCGTAAACTCTCCATTTCTTTTAACAAATTCTTTGGTTCCGTCAAGCGGATCAACAATCCAACAAATATCCCAATCTTTTCTTTCAGAATAATCTAATTGTTTATTCTCCTCACTAATGATTGGAAATTCTGTTTTTATCAAATAGTTATTGATAATGTCATTACATTTCTTATCTGCTATAGTCAAAGGTGAATTATCATCTTTATATTCTACATCAAAATCATTTTGATAGATCTTCATGATTTCAGCTCCACCATCAACTGCAGCTTGAATTGCTATTTTTAGGTTTGGATTCATTATTAAGTATTTATTTCTAAGTATTTATCTACAAAAGCCTGAATACCATCTTCTATAGTTGTAGATGGTTTAAAATTGATATAATCAAACAAGTTTTGTACATCTGCATAAGTTGTTTGAACATCTCCAGGCTGCATTTCTTTATAAATAATTTTTCCTTTTTTATTTAAAGCCTTTTCAATTGCTTGGATAAAATCCATCAAAGCAACCGGACTATTATTACCGATATTAAACAATTGATATGGTGCCGAACTTATTGCAGGATTTGGATTTTTTGGATCAAAATCAGGATTATTCGGTTTTGGAGGTAGCGGAATTAACCTCTTTACACTTTCAACAATATCCAAAACATAAGTAAAATCCCTACTCATTTTGCCATAATTAAAAACTTCAAACTCTTTATCTTCAACAATAGCTTTTGTAAAAATATGCAGTGCCATATCTGGTCTGCCCCATGGTCCATAAACAGTAAAAAATCTTAGTCCTGTACTGGGGATTCTGTATAAATTGGCATAAGAATGCGCCATCATTTCATTGGCTTTTTTGCTAGCTGCATATATTGCCAAAGGATGATCAGTATGATGAGAGGTCTTAAAAGGAATATTTTCATTCAAACCATATACCGAGCTAGATGAGGCAAAAACCAAATGCTTAACAGGATATGCTCTGCAAGCTTCTAAAATATTTAAAAAACCTGTTATATTACTATCCACATAAGAATGAGGATTGATCAAAGAATAGCGAACTCCTGCTTGAGCAGCGAGATTAACCACATAATCAAATTGATACTTTTTAAATAATGTAAGGATATTATCTTTATCAACTAAATCTAATTTTACAAAAGTAATGTCACCTTCAACAGGAAGATTATATTGAATATCATCAACATCGATATTCATATCTTCTAATCTTGTAAATTTCAAATTAATATCATAATAATCATTGATATTATCAATTCCTACGACATGATATCCATTTTTTACTAAAAGTTTAGATAGATGGTGACCAATAAATCCAGCAGCACCGGTAATTAAAATTTTACTTTTTTTTATATTCATAATTTGTGAGGGGCAAATTTAAAATATTAAATGAATTATAAACGACTATCTGTCATATTTTTTGATAACATGCCCTTTACATCAAATTTAATATGATCTTTTTTAACAAAATCATTTAAATCAAGTTCTTTAAATTCTTTATGAGAAACAGCAATGATAATACCATCATATTTTTTGTTAATTTCATCTTTATTTGAAATAAGACCAATTCCATATTCAGATTTTACCTCTTCAGGAGAAGCCCAAGGGTCAAAAACATCAACATTAATCGAATAAGATTTTAATTCTTCTACAATATCAATGGCCCTTGAATTTCTAATATCAGGACAATCTTCTTTAAATGTTATACCTAAAACTAAAACATTGGCTCCGTTTATCTGTAAACCTTTTTTAATCATCAACTTAACCGTTTCATGAACAACAAAAGGACCCATACTGTCATTTAATCTTCTACCAGCCAATATTATTTCCGGATTATAACCTAACTCCATTGCCTTATGTGCCAAATAATACGGATCAACTCCAATACAATGACCGCCAACTAAACCGGGTTTAAATGGTAAGAAATTCCATTTTGTGCCTGCAGCATCTAAAACATCTTGTGTATCAATTTCCATTAAACGGAAAATTTTTGATAATTCATTTACAAAAGCAATATTAATATCACGCTGAGAATTTTCGATAACCTTTGCCGCTTCAGCAACTTTTATCGTTGGAGCAATATAAGTGCCGGCAACAATAATAGTTTTATAAATATCATCAATTTTTTTAGCAATTTCAGGAGTAGATCCTGAAGTCACTTTTAATATTTTAGTCACAGTATGTTCTTTATCTCCCGGATTAATTCTTTCGGGTGAATAACCCAAATAAAAATCTTTATTAAAGGTTAAACCTGAGAATTTTTCCAAAATTGGCATACATTCTTCTTCAGTAGCTCCAGGATAAACAGTTGATTCATAAACCACAATATCACCTTTTTGTAATACTTTTCCAACAGTTTCACTGGCTTTATAAAGTGGTGTAAGGTCTGGTCGATTATTTTTATCAACAGGAGTAGGAACTGTAACTACATAAAAGTTTGAATCTTTTATTTCATCAAAATTATCAGTATTCCATAAGCCTTTACCATTTTTTTGAACAGTTTCAAACGAATCAACATTTACGGCTTTTAATTCCTCAGAAGATGTTTCCAAAGTATGATCTTTATTCCGTCTTAATTCATTAATTCTATCAGTATTGATATCAAAACCAACAACTTGATTTTTTTTTTGCAAATTCAACCGCTAAAGGTAATCCTACATAACCTAATCCAATTATTGCGATTTTTATGTTTTCCATAATTATTTAATTTAAAAGGGGTTCAAATTTAATTAAAAAATTGTTTTTAAAATATATTTTATATCATACAATAACGACCAGTTTACTATATATTGTATATTGATCTTAACCTTTTCAGGCCATATTATTTCGTCATTGTAACTTTTTGGATCTATTTGATTCTCCAATATAATTTCTTCATGTTTAAACTTTAATGTTGCCGGACCAGTTATTCCCGGTTTTACCAACAAAATAATTCTTTCTTCACCTACTAGCTTATCCGCATAACCCTGAACATCAGGTCTCGGGCCAACAAAACTCATATTACCTATCAATACATTAAACAACTGCGGTAATTCATCTAATTTAAACAATCGCAAAAAATTACCAAATGCAGTAATACGTATATCATTTTTTGTGGTTATATAATTATCATCCAACAACTTTCCTTTCATTGTCCGGATTTTATACATTTTAAATAATTTTCCATTTTGCCCAATCCGCCATTGAGAAAATAATCCAAATGTATTCGTTGAAAATGAAGCAACCACAATTAAGAACAATAATGGAATTACAAGAAAAAATAATCCAATAAAAGAAAAAAAGAGATCAAATACTCGCTTAACAAAACTTTGTCTTGTATTTAAACCTCTTAACTTATCCAAAAGATATATTTTATTATTTTAAAATTCTCTTTTTTAATTTATTTATAAAAGAATCCTTTTCATTTGAATGATATCCATTCCCATATTTGCCATAGCCGTATCCATAGCCATAACCGTATCCATCTCCATATCTATTTTGCACTTTAAAATCGTTTAAAACATAGGATATATTCTTCACTTCTCCATGAACATATTTATCATCAATCATTTTAGGCATCCCTCTTTGTGTATAATTTTGTCGAATAATATAAATAACAGCATCACTAAATTTAAACAATCCCAAGGCATCAGAAACCAAACCAACAGGGGGGGTATCAACAACAATATATTCATATTTTTCTTTTAATTTTTCAAACAACTCATCAGTAGATTCACTTAAGATCATTTCAGAAGGGTTGGGAGGAACAGGTCCTGAAGTAATAAAATCCAAATTTTCAATAGGTGATTCTATAACAATATCATCTAAATTCTTTTCACCAATTAAATAATTTACTACTCCCACAGAATTATCAAAATCAAATTCTTCATGCATTTTAGGTTTTCGTAAATCAAAACCTAATAATACCGTTTTTTTACCACTCATGGCAAAAACAGAGGCTAAATTAATAGCTGCCATAGTTTTTCCTTCTTTACTAACGGAAGAAGTGATTACTATTATCTTATTTTTACTTTCACGTTTAAATAAGAATTGAATATTTGATCTTAATGCTCTAAAAGATTCAGCTATTGTTGAATTGGGACGATTATATACAACCAATCTGTTTTCATAATTGTTTCTACCTAATACTCCCAAAACCGGTATTTTATACATTTTTTCAATTTCCTCAACCGTACTAATTTTATTATCCATTACTTCTTTGGTAACTATATACAATAATGGCAAAACTGTAGCCAACATTATAGCCAACAAATAATTAAAATTACCTTTAGGATAAATTGGACTCTGACCAGTATCTTTTGCACTATCTAAGACTTTTATATCTGATACATTTGCTGCGATTGCAGTTCCTGCCTCATAACTTTTTTGCTTTAAATAATTATAATTTGCTTCAGTAATGGTATATTTTCGCTGAAAATTTAATAATTGTTGTTCTTTAGGTGATAAATTTCTCAACCTTGAATTATTCTTTGCAATTTGTTTGTTTACACTATTTAAACTATTTCTTGTAATTACTTTAATTGATGATATATGTTCAAGTAATACTCTTCTTTCCAATCCTATTTCATCAATTATTTTTTTCAATGGTGGATATGAAGGTCTTACGGTCATTTCAAGCGTTTCTTTTTCTTTTGATAATGCAATTAAAATACCCACACTTGCCGTAATGTTAGGATCTTCGATATTCACCAATGCAGGAGCAGGAATACTTTCATCATATTTATCTCTGGAGCTGATGTAATTTTCTAAATTATTATAATAATCCAGTCTATTCTTTAATTCTAATGATTGAGCATCAAGTGAAGTCGCCTCACCAAAAAGCATTGTTCCCTCAGCTGACAGATCATAAATCTCATTGCGCTTTTTAAAGTCTCCCAAACCTGATTCAATATCCTTAAGATTTTTTGATTCAACAATAAATAATGAGTCGATAAACTCTTTGGTTTTAATAGCATATTCGATTTTTTGTTGTCTTTGATCTCTATCAAGCACTAAAACTGTAGTGTTTATATAATCTTCAATTCTTTTTTTATTTGGCCCTTTTAATCCCAACTCAATCAAAGATGTCCCTTTGGTTTTTGTTTCAACATCAATTTTTCGATACTTTCCTACCATACCGTTAAAACTATTGAATTTAACAAAATAAGTTTTTCCGGATAAATTACTTATCAAATCTTTCTTATTAACTGTAAAGTTCAAAAAAGGTGTTTCTACTTTGGACCCAATAGAATAAGTTTGTTTAAAAAGCTTAGAATCAGGAATATATTGCTTATTCGTATTTAGAGTATAATTAGTTAAACCATAAATATCCTCTTTAAAGTCAATCGAAAGGATAAATTTATCATTTTCAATAAAATTTAATTGAATCGCCGTTCCAAGTAACTGATAAGATAAGGTATCCAGATTAACTGTAAAAGGATTTCTCCCATAAATATCTTCTTTTCTATATTTGCCTTCCTTTAAATATTGAATATAATATTTTAATTGTTCTACAACCTTTTCATTATGAGTTCTTGATTTTAATATCGTAATTATTGTTTCCACCTGATCACTGGGCCCCCCCCAGTTAAATGAAATATTTGTACTACTTGAAAATAAAGGGTTTTGTTCGCTCTTAACAGTAATCAAACTTTTTAATTCATATATCCTTTGAGTTCGTCTATTAACAATAAACGTAATAAATAAACCCAACAAAATAGCAATTACAAAAAGTTTCCAATGATCAATAATTTTGAAAAAAAACTCTTTTATATCAAAGTTGCTAAGTTCATTAATGTCAAATTTATTATTTTGATTCATTTACTTTACTTAAATGTTTGTATTAACAATAGAGTTGTTGTAATTAATGATAAAACTGTTACAATAGTAGTTATAGATTGTAAACCGGTTACTCCGGTTCCCCATGATTTTTGTTTTAACGGTTCAATATAAACGATATCATTTGATTCAATATGAAAATTATTAGAATCAAAAGTTGAAATATCGGTCAGATCAATAGT
>DAOUPQ010000124.1 GCA_030626085.1 Flavobacteriia bacterium | reverse complement strand
CCAAGTTAAATATTTGAATCGATCGGGATAAAAAAAACGCATCAAAAAAACAAAAAACTCTCCTTTTTTTGGAGAGTTTTCTTCTTTAGCAATAACAATTTTCCCAAGTTTTATTAAATAAAAACTTATGAGTTTATACAACGCAATTTATTTTTTTATATTGTAATTCTAATGCAAAATCACGGTAAATGGGGAGGTGATTTATACATTAAAAGAATGATGAAAAATTTAGATATAAATTGAAATAAATATGGCAACTCTGATTATCAAAAAGTTGAAGTAAAAACAAGTGATAAATTACATTTTTTATTTAAAAAATTATTTTAATCAAAAGTATAAACCAAACCATTGAGTAATCGATATTGAGTTTTAGGAATTCCTTCTGCAGGAAAAGCATCATAACTTATTGAATATGTTAACTGAAGTGATAATTTTTTTATAACTCTTAAAGAGAGTGAATTTTGGTTATAAATACGGTAATCATTAAATTTATCTAACCTGGGTTGGTAAAATGTGGTACTGGTAAATATAAAATTTTTAGTTGGGAAAAATCTTAAAGACAAATAACCACTAAATCTATAATCCCTGTTATAAATAGAAGGATCAGCGTCAATTTTTTCATATTCATACATTAAAATTGTACCCAAATAAATTTTATATTTTTCTTTTTCAGCTAATTTAAAACGCGTACCACCACCGATAAGTTGTCGCATTTCGATTTTAGAAATGGTATTGTATTGTAATTGTCCGAATGCTTCAAGAGTAACGATATCGGTTAGTTTATAATTATAGCGTAGGTGCATAGTACCTCTATTAATAATATCTTCATCATCGATCTTTTTATAAGAAATATTATTAATTAGAAATACAAGATGTTTTCCGTTTCTATATTGAAAATATATAGTGTTGCCAAATATAAAAATGTCTCTTGTGTTCTTAATCAATTGCAGATTAACGCCAATTGAACCTGCAAATCCTGAAGTGTCTTTTGCAATGCGTAAATGCTCAATATTTAATACCTGTGCATTGGTATTAATTGCGCTAATGAATAATATTATAAAAAGGATTTTTTTAATCATTTTAAAGGGAAATTATTGGTCAAAATCATATAGATCTTCTAATTCATTTGCATTGGCTAATTTTTGAATTCTTTCAGGATCAAAATTGCCTTTTAAAAATAAAATAGTATGATTGTTATTTCTGCTATTGTGAATGATGACTTCTTTAATTAGATCACCTTTTTCTTTTACAGAAACTAAAGATCTTTTTCCTTCGGTATTCTTGCGATGAACATCAGTGTAATTTCTTGTGATCATATTTATTTCATCATTAATTTGCTGGCTTTGACTCGGAGAGCAATCGGTAAAAGAAATTGACTTGAAGTCTTTTACATTTTTAAAGATATCATTTAATTCAGGAGAAGCATTTTTAATTAATGAGCGCAAATAACTCGGTACCTGAAAAGAACTAACATTATTGTCGTTTTTATGATCATTATAAAAATTATTGAATGATTGTGAGCTTGAACATGCCAAAAAGCCGGTAAAAATTATAAATATCAGTATATAATAAATATTTTTCATATTAATGTAGTAGTTAGGTTAGTTGATCAAACTCATTCTATAACGATTTCTATGAATGAATAGGATAACTCCAAAAGTAATATAAATTTTGTAAAGTAATTTAAGTAAATAATTATTTTTTAGGATTAACAAAAACACGACTAAAATTTAAATATACTTTAAACAAAAGGTTCTACCACGAATTTAATGGTAAAACTGGTGAAATATTATTTGATATACATGTTGATAGGTGGCCTTCAAGAATTTGATGTTCTAAATAAAATAAAAACTTAGTAAAACCGAGAAGTTGAGAGCTTGCTCGAAAATCACTCGGCTGCACTTAGTTTTTATAAAATTTAGGTTGTTAAATTATTGTAAGCCTTGATTTTTTTGTTTACTCACTTATTTCAATTATTTATTCTTGAGTTCGTGAATCTCATAAAATCGATTTCGTTTTTTCATCAAGAAAAAAATGAAATGCCTGTCCGGCAAAAGGACATAAAAATAAGTATTCTATTAAAATAACAGTAGAATCGAACAAAACATATAAATGTTTAAAATTTGTACAAATTGTAGAAGTCAATATGAATAAAAATCAAAAATTGATTTACATTTGTCTCAAATAAAATGAATTAAATTTAAATTACAATGAAACATTATTATTTATTTTTTTTAATAAGCATTCCCTTAACTTTTGGTCAGTTGGTAAATGCGCAAACTCAATATGAAAATCAAGAGATTGATGCTCATATTGATGTGGTTAGTTCAATACTTTCTGTAAAAAATAATATTATTTTACCATCTTATTTGTTTACCAAAAATTCAAAAAACATAGATTTTTATCTAAATAAAAATCTAAAGATTGAAAAGATATTAGGTGCTAAAATTGTTAAACTTGTTAATAATGATACACTAACCAATTCTTATGTAAATAAATATAAATTATCAATTACTAATAAAAAAAATAATTCATTTACAATTTACTATAAAGGACCTGTTAGGGATGAAATTAAAAAGACAGCTGCAGAATATGCTCGAGGTTTTAGTGAAACTAAAGGAGTAATTTCAGAGAACGGTGTATATATGGCAAATTCTACTTTTTGGTTACCAAGATTTGGAGATGATCTGCTTTCAACTTTTGTATTAAATGTCACAATTAATGAAGGTTGGTCTGTAGTATCACAAGGTGAGAGAACAAAAAATGAAGTTGTTGATGGAAAAAAAGAAATTACTTATAATTCGCCAGAGCCGATGGATGAGATATATTTAACAGCAGCAAAATGGACAGAGTATTCAAAAAAATCAGGTGATGTTGAAGTTCAGGCTTTTTTAAGAACACAGGATGAAGAATTGGCACAAAGATATTTAGGAATAACAAGTGGATATTTGCAGATGTATGAAACATTGATTGGAAAATATCCTTATACAAAATTCGCCTTGGTTGAGAATTTTTGGGAAACAGGTTACGGAATGCCTTCTTTTACTTTACTGGGTGAGAAAGTTATACGTTTCCCTTGGATTTTATATTCATCTTATCCACATGAATTGTTGCATAATTATTGGGGTAATGGCGTTTTTGTAGATTACAAAAATGGTGGAAATTGGTGTGAAGGAATTACCGCATATATGGCCGATCATTTAATGCAAGAACAAAGAGGTAATGGAGCTACTTATCGTAGAAATACTTTACAAAAATTTACTGATTATGTTAATGATGAAAATGATTTCCCGATCAATCAATTTATAAACAGAAACAATTCTGCTGAAGAAGCCATTGGGTATGGAAAAGTTTTGATGGTAAATAATATGCTGCGCTATGAATTTGGTGATGAAGTATTTATTAAAGCATATCAAAAATTTTATACCGATTATATATTTAAAAAAGTTTCTTTTCCCGAGATTCAAAAAAGTTTTGAAGAAATAACAGGAAGAGATCTTGATAGTTTCTTTGCACAATGGATAGATAGAAAAGGTGCACCAACTATAGAGATAATAAATGTAAGATCAAAAGGGAATAAATTGTCTTTTACTTTAAATCAAATTCAAAAAGAAGATTTATTTTATATAAATGTTCCAGTAGCTATCTATACAGAAGGAAATGATCAGGTTGTTTGGAAGAAGTTGGTTATGGATAATAAATCACAGAATTATACTGTAGAATTATCTCAAAAGCCATTAAAAGTTGAAATTGATCCTCAATTTAATATCATGCGTCGTGTAGATAGAGGTGAAGTTCCAGCATCTTTATCTCAAGTGTTTGGCAATAAAAAAATGACAATTATTATTCCTGCAAACAGCAAAAATAAAGTTGCTTATCAAGAAATGGCAAATACATGGAAAGCTACACAAGAGGCTCAAGGTAAAGTAGCAAAGATTATTTTTGATAATAACTTAAAACAAATACCTGTAGATCAATCAGTATGGATCTTAGGTTATGAAAATAAACATTATGATAAAGCATTACAAACAGTATATAAAGGATCTTTTACTCAAACTGAAATGGAATCAATAATAAATTTATCAAAATCAGGAGCTTTAGTTTATGCAATTCCAAATCCAAAAAACAATGCTGAAAGTATCGGATTTGTAGGTTCAAATTCCGATGCATCGATTAAAGCATTATCAGGTAAATTACTGCATTATGGTAAATATGGCTATTTAGGTTTTGAAGGAGATTCAGCTAAAAATGTAATGAAAGGTTCTTTACCTGCATTGAAATCGCCATTGAGTATTACAGTAAATGAAGGTGATATAACGGCTAAATTAATTCCGCGTAAAGCGTTATATAAATCAAAGAGACCTTTGGGAAGACCAACACACTAAAAATATTTTATAATTTTTTTAAATTAATCTAACTTTATAAAACAATAACAATGAAAAAAATAATCCTCAGTTTAATTGCAATAATAATACTTACTAATTTAACATTTGCACAAGGTAAACCCGCTTATCAATTGTATAAAAGTAATGGAAAATCAGCAAATTATGATAAAATGATCAAAGATCTGGCTAAAAGTGATATGGTATTTTTTGGAGAATATCATACCAATCCAATTTCACATTGGATGCAAATTGAAATGGCAAAAAGTTTTTATGAAATAAAAGGTGAAAAATTAGTTTTTGGAGCTGAAATGTTTGAAAACGGAAACCAATTGGTAATGAATGAATATTTAGCAGGGTTTTATGAAGAAAAGAAAATGATGCCGGAAATGACACAAATGTGGGGGAATTATAAAACCGATTATAAACCTTTGGTTGAATTTGCCAAGGAGAAAAATTTACGTTTTATTGCTACAAATATTCCTCGTAGATATGCATCAATGATCAATAAAAGAGGAATGGATGTTTTAAAGAAATTAAGTCCGGAAGCACGTGCAATGATCGGGCCAGATCTCGAAAAATATTTTGACCCAACTGTTAAAGCATACGCAGAGATGGCGAGCAAGATGGGAGATCATGTGCCGCCAAATATGTTAAATATTCAAACTGCTCAAGCTGCAAAAGATGCTACAATGGCACATTTTTCACTTGAGAATTTTAAAAAAGATGATTTACTTTTTCATATGGATGGATCTTATCATTCTAATTACGATCAGGGAATTATATGGTGGATCAATAAAATTCAACCTGGTTTAGATATTAAATCTATCACAACTGTGATGCAATCAGAATGGGATGAAATGACCAAAGAAGAAAAGAAAACTATAGCAGAATATATCATTGTAGTTGCTGATAATATGACGCAAACCAAGCGATAAATTTAAAATATATATATTTGCTTCTTAATTAGATATATTGGTTCTACCAAGAATTTAATGGAAAAAATGGTGAAACATTATTTAATATTACTTGTTGAGAGTGGCCTTCAAGAATTTGATGTTCTAAATAAAATAAAAACTTAGTAAAACCGAGAAGTTGAGAGCTTGCTCGAAAATCACTCGGCTGCACTTAATTTTTATAAAATTTAGGTTGTTAAATTATTGTTAGCCTTGTCCCGAGTACTCGGGATTGTTTCGTTTTTTCATCAAGGAAAAAATGAAATGCCTG
>DAOUPQ010000129.1 GCA_030626085.1 Flavobacteriia bacterium | reverse complement strand
TTGAGTAAAATCTTCTAAAAATTAACAAGATATTAACAAACTTTAATTCAGATAATTACTGATGAATTATGATCTATTTATTGTAAATATGGTTCTACTGTTATTTTAATAAAATATTTTTTTTTATATCCTCATTCTGTATAGGTATTTCATTTTTTTCTTTGATAAAAAAACGAAACAAAAAAATCAAGGCTTACAATAATTTAATAACCTAAATTTCATAAAAACTAAGTGCAGCCGAGTGATTTTCGAGCAAGCTCTCAACTTCTCGGTTTTACTATGTTTTTATTTTATTTAGAACATCAAATTCTTGAAGGCCACCCTCAACAAGTAATATCAAATAATGTTTTACTAATGTCTCCATTAAATTCGTGGTAGAACAATTAATTTAAATATTTAACTTTTTAAACCCAATTGTTCTCCCGGATTCATAATATTTTTCGGATCAAAATGCTGTTTTAAAGCGCGTAATACATTCATCTGATTTTCACCCAAATGTTTTGGCATCCATTTGGCTATCATTCTACCTACACCATGATGGTGAGACAATGAACCTCCACTTTTTTCAATTTGATCAAGTATTCCTTCCTGAAACTCTCGATAAGCTTTAATATCATTTTCTTTGATGATAAAAATAAAATATAAATTGGTGCCTTGCTCATAAAAATGAGATGCATGTGTCATACAAATTGTATCGGGTCTGCTCTTTATAAAATTTCTACATTTTTGATGCACTTCATGCAAATTATCCCAGTTAACACTAGTTTCTAAAGTGTCAATTAAAACTCCATAATCCATCAGGTCTTCTCGTAGATATGGATCTTTATACCTGCCCGGCTCCCACTTTTTAACAGGGTAAGAAGTTAAATTCATAGCACCATACTTTTTACAGATCATCTTCACTTTAGATTTTATGTTTTTTGTAAACTGTTTATCCCCATCAGCTGTACCTAAAAACAAACATCTTTGCATGGGTTTAAAACCACGTGCCTTCATCAGTTTATCAAAAATTGTATCTTCAATTCCATATAATTTTAAACCGTGATGTGTTTCTTCTGCATCTGAAATTCTAAAAACAGCAGGCATACCAAATTCTCCTTGCGAAATTTCTCTACTCGCATTTACGGCATCTTCCCATGAAGGAAAAATAAAACTAAAATACTGACGGTTTTTTGGTTGATGTCTAAATATTTTCCAAGTCAATTCAACAACAATACCCAATGTACCTTCGCTACCTTTTACAATATCTAATATTTTTGGTCCCGTTGCCGTTGCCGGATAATTTTTGGTTGTGATTGTACCTGATGGACTTATCATTTCAACCCCCAAAACCAAATCTCCTGCGTCTCCATAATACGAAGATTGTTGTCCGGATCCTAAGGTTACAAACCAACCTCCAACTGTTGAATATTCAAAGGATTGTGGAAAATGACCACAGGTAAACTCATGTTTAGACCCATAATGTTTTGGTGCATTATTCAACAATTCTTCAAAAGCAGGTCCCATGATTCCGGCTTCGATCGTTGCAGTTTGATTTAATTCGTTAAACTTTACAATCTTGTTTAGATGTGTTGATAAAACAAGTGTAATACCTCCCTTTTCGGGATAAAAACCAAAATTAACCGATGATCCTCCCCCATAAACATAAACAGGAATTTTGTGTTGATTACAATATTTAACAATTTCGGAAATTTCAATTTTTGTACGGGGATGAACAACCAGATCAGTAATTTTATTTACAACTCCTACTCTTAATTGCATCGCCTCTTCAATAGTTTTCCCTGTTGAGAATTTTAGCCGTTCGTATTCTTTTGAAGAAACATTTTCCTTACCACATATCTCAATAAATTTTTCTACCTGAGCTATACTTAGCTTACTTTCAACATTTAAATCTACAAGTTCATTACCGGTACTTTCCTTTTTCTTAAAATCTTTATCCGAAAGGTTAAACTTTTGTTTTAATTCATCTAAGAGTTTAATATTTGGATGTTTAAATCCATTCGGATCACCATATTTAAAGATAGAACGAAAAGAGCCTTTCTTAGGAGCTTTATTTATCCATTGTGGTTCAAAATTATTTTTTGTTGCCATTTTTTTTAGAATTTATTAATTTTATTCTACACAGGAATTTTAAGTATTTCTTCCATTTTACTAATTTCTATCTCCATTTCTTTATTATTCCAGTCTAATTCCTTCGCTGCAAGTTTTGCTACTTTTCTCATAGTTTCTTTACCTGGATGTCCTAAAAGTGCAATACCTGTACGCCGTAACATAATATCTGATAAAGTAGAAGCCATTTCATTTCTAATGGCAAATAATACCTGAGACAGATTTTCACCATCAGCATTTAAGGGCTCTAATAACGTTTTATCATTATCTGCAATTGAAAATATTTTATCAATTTCAGTACCATAACTTTTTGCTAAATATTCAATTTGATCAGGTAGAACTTCAACATATTGTTTTTGTTTTTTTTCTACAAAATCATCAAAATTTTTAATATTACTAACATTGAGATATTGATTTTCTGAAATTGATTTTTTCTTCGGAAATTTTAAAATTTTTAATGCTTTATCAATTGCTTTTTCTGCCAGCATTCTACTCGTGGTAAATTTACCGCCTTCAACAGTTATTAAACCTTCAATCCCATTTTTCTTTTCACCGGTAATCTCATATTTTCTTGAACTATTATAAACATCCTCGGTCTGATCTTCAACCAAAGGTCGCAAACCTCCATAAGCATATAAAATATCTTTGTATTTTATTTTTTCATTATCTCCAAACGACTGATTCACATCGTTTAACAATTCAGTTATTGCTTTTTTAGTGACTTTATAATCATCCGGTTTACCAATATATTCTTTATCGGTTGTACCAATTAAAGTATGGTTTCTGTAAGGAACCAAAAAAAAGTGTTTTCCTTCAAGCGTTGCTCCTGTAAAAATATATTTATCTACCAACTTTTTGGTTATAAAATGTATTCCTTCAGAACGCCTTAATTCTTGATCATCAATATTTTCCTTTGCTTTATCCAAAACAATATCTGCCCATGGACCTGCACAATTTATTACTAGTTTAGCATTAATATCATGGTTTTTTCTGGATAATTCATCTTTTACCTTTATACCTTTTATCGTTTTACTTTTAGCATTATCTTCAATAATAAAATCATCCACTTTAGTGTAATTAGCAACATGGGCACCATATTTAACAGCCGATTTTATAAAGGCAAGTGTTAACCTTTCGGGCGAATGGCTGGAGCAATCATAATACACCTGCGCACCAACAAGATCTTTTGTCAAAGCATTAGGAATTAAATTTGTCACCCCTTGAGCAGAAATACTTTTATGAGATGGCATTTTTTTGCTATTGTCCCAAAGACGGTTTTTATCAAATGAAAACAACTCGTACAATAACATACCAATTTTCATCATTAAATTTGAGGTTTTACTATCCTTATAAATCGAAAACAAAAAAGGTACAGGATGAACAAAATTTGGTGCAATATTGGTAAGGACTCTTCTTTCTTTGAGTGATTCTCTAACCAAACCAAACTCATAAGTTGAAAGATAACGCAAACCACCGTGAATCATTTTAGAAGTGGCAGCAGATGTTGCCGAACCAAAATCTGATTTTTCCACCAATGCTACTTTTAATCCGCGTGAAGCTGCTTCGTATGCCACAGTTGCCCCGGTAATACCTCCTCCTATTACAATTAGATCAAACTCTTCACCTTGATAATTTTCTATAAATCGTTTCATAATTTAATTTTTATTTATTTTCACTTTCCCAAATTTTTAAACTGATCAACATCATTTGTTTAATGTTTTTTTTGATCTTTATTTTATCACTTAAAATTGAATTTTTTAATTTATTATAATATGTCTGAGATAATATTTTTGTTTTTTGATCATTAAAATAAAGTGAGCACTCTTTAAAGTAAATGTCTGCCAGATCATTGTAAAGCATTTTTGCAATGGTATTATTGCTATTCTTTATTAAAAGAAATTGCAGATTCCAATCAAAATGGGCAAATTCTTCACTTGTAGCATTCAAATTAGGAGCATTATCAAGCATTTTTATAATTACATCTTCATTATTCGAAATTGCTTTTAGAGCGAGATCAGGTAATATTAAAACTCTAAATTCCAACCAGTCTCTTACCAATGTACTGGACAAAATCTTATCATTATTCACCATCGATTTTAAAATTCCCAATCCTCCATTTACAGAATAATCATTTATAATTGTAGGTCTTCCATGCTTAATTGTTATCCAGCCATCTCTTGCTAAACGCTGTAAAACTTCACGTAAGGTTGGTCTTGTTATCCCTAATAATTCAGCCAATTCTCTTTCCGGCAAAAGGTTTTGACCAACTTTCCACTCTTTATTGATGATTGCCTTGATTATTTTATGTTCAGCAAATTGTGCAGGCTTTACAAATTTCTTTTGTTTTTTCATATATGATATTTTGGTAAGAGGTCTGACCACAAAGGTATTTAAAATATTTCTCTGACAAACATAATTTCAGTTTTAATAAAAAAGTTTTAAAATATTTTAAATGGGAGATTGAGTTTTGAACCTTTGATCTAAGTCTTTAGGGATCATTCTTTATCTAAAGTCAAACTCATTGTAGCATTATTACATTGTAGCATTAACTCATTGTAACATTAAAATTTTTGGATTATATCTAGTCAAAGTGGATCGATTCTTCCTTTGTAATAAAACGAAAATGATTTTTCACCTTCCTTCACAAATTCATTTGTCATGTAAATCCAGTGACCATAAATTAAATTATAGAATGGAAGTGTAATGATATACGCATTATTACCACTGTCGTAAGGATCTTCATAAAATAAATCTATAATTAAATTTTGCCCTTTTTCACCTTTTGTAATCCAGTCATAATTATGGCCACCTTCCCAATTATAGATCATACCTGCATCGTAAGTCCCAATATCACGATTTTTATTCCAGGCATAAGTTGCTTCTATTGGGTTATTCCCGGAAACGGGAAATAATTTTATTAAGTTGGGATTTTCTTCCCCTTCAACATCAGCTATTATTCTAATATAAATTGTCCCACCTGTATCTGTGGC
>DAOUPQ010000136.1 GCA_030626085.1 Flavobacteriia bacterium | reverse complement strand
GCACGATCTTAAAAAAGGAGATTATAAATTTTCACAAACTGAAACAGGTGAATTTAACAATCGTTTCACTTTACAATTTGCTGCAGCTGCATTGGGTGTTGATGAATTCACAAATCAAGAAAATAACCTGATCATATCTAATGACAATGATATTTTAAAAATTTCTGCCAATCAGATTGTAAAATCCGTTGAGGTCTATGATATGTTGGGCAGAATGATATTAAATAGAAAACCAAACAAACAAAGTTTTAATTTATCTGTTAACACTGTAAATAAAGGTTCGATTTTGGTAATTCAGGCTCAATTAGAAAATGGAGCGATGGTAAGTAAGAAGATGATTAAATATTAAAAAACCTTAAAATATAAATATTCAACGGGTGAGTAATAAGCATTTTGATTAGTCACCCGTTGAATAAATAGAATTACAAATATTTAAAATATTTCTCTTCCTGCAAAGTGAAAAGCACCTTCAATAGCTGCGTTTTCATTACTGTCGGATCCGTGAACAGCATTTTCACTTAACGAAGTAGCAAATAATTTCCTAATGGTTCCTTCAGCGGCATCAACCGGATTGGTAGCACCAATTAAAGTTCTAAAATCTTCAACGGCATTTTCTTTTTCTAAAATAGCGGCTACTATAGTGCTTCTGGTCATAAATTCAACCAATTCGCCAAAAAAAGGTCTTTCACTATGAATTGCATAAAAAGTTTCAGCATCTCTTTTGCTCATTTGCGTGTATTTCATTGCTACAATTTTAAAACCTGAAGCGTTGATCTTTTCTAAAATTGCACCGATATGTCCATTTTCAACAGCATCGGGCTTTATCATGGTAAATGTTCTGTTTGTTGTCATTTTTTTAAAATTTAAATTCGTGTAAAAATACTTTTTTGAAGATAACTGTACAATTAATTTGACATTATTATATACCAATAGAGCTTTGTAAATCCTCTTTTTACACAAAAAATGATACCGTCTTATCAATATTGTTGTAAAAAGCTTTCAAACAGCACATTATTCTCTCCGCGGACCTCCATTGTTACGGTATTTTTTATAAGGTCAAATTTTAAAATTCCGAAATTTTTATCCGAAACCACATTTGATATTCTATATTCATTGGGTTCTCCTTTAAAAGAAGTGTAAGAATGTGTCATACCACTAGCTGTTATATCAATAAGCGGATAGTTGAGATTAGGTATTTCTTTAGCCGAGATTTCGGCAATATGGCGGTCACCCGATAAAATAATAACCCCTTTTGCTTTTGAATTTGCAACTATATTTTCAAATTTATCTACTTCGTGAGGCATGTTACCCCAGGTTTCAAAACCGTGCTCAAATGATAAAAATTGTATACTACTTACAATAACATTAAAATCTGATTTCGAATTATTGAGTTGATTTTCAAGCCAATTCCATTGTTTTTCACCCAACATAGTTCCTTCTCCGTAGTTATTTGGTTTGTATCGTTTTTTTGTAATTGTATCTTTTGTTAGCTCACTTCTAAAATAGCGCGTATCTAAAACAATAATTTTTATAGATTTTTTTTCAATATTAACATCTTTTGCAAAATATAAACCTTGTTGTTTTCTTCTAATATCATTTTTAGGAACATCAAAAAAATCTAAAAATAATTGTTGCACACTATCTTTTTTAGGATACTCTTTTCCAGCATCATTTTTACCATAATCATGATCATCCCATGTGCCAATAACTTCTACCTTTTTAATAAAATTCAGATAGACATCATTATTTTTTTGTTTGTTGTAGTTATGTTGCATCAATTTCATGTTTTCAGTATCACTGTAAACAATATCCCCGCCCCATATAAAAATATCAGGATTATTTTTTAATATTTCCGACCATAATTTATTTTCAATTTCCTGATTATCACATGAACTAAATGATATGGTGTACGCATTATTTTTTTTTGCACAACTGTTAAAAATTGTGATAATAGATAAAATGAATAAAAAATATTTCATTGTATATGATTTTAAGCTATAAAATTAAAGAATCGAAATAAGAAAAAGGGTAATCATCAAATTTTAAATTTTAAATTTTAAATTTTTCAATCTTTACTGTATATTCGCAGCCTATGAATTTAGCAGAAATAAAAAGCATCAAAACATTATTTTCTAAGCCGCAGAAAATCGCGATTGTAACGCATAGAAACCCTGATGGTGATGCTTATGGCTCCAGTTTAGCTTTGTATCATTATTTTAAAAATGATTATCATCAAGTTACAGTTGTTTCTCCAAATGATTGTCCGGGTTTTTTAAAATGGTTGCCGGGGCAAGAGGATGTTGTGATCTTTGAAAATAATATTGCTATAGGGACAAAAATATTAGAAGAAGCGCAAATTGTTATTGCCTTAGATTTTAATGCCTTTCATAGAACAGGTCAAGCAATGCAGGCTGTTTTAGAAAAGATAGATCCGATCTACTTTTTAATTGATCATCATCAGGAGCCGGATGATTTTGCCAGATATACTTATGTTGACGTTAAAGTTTGTTCTACATGTCAGATGATTTACCAGTTTCTTGAAGAATTGGATGAGCTTCCTAAAATTAATAAGGATATAGCAACATGTTTATATGCTGGTATTTTAACAGATACCGGTTCATTTCGTTTTCCTTCAACATCAAGTAAAACACATTTAATTGCTGCAGATCTGTTAGATAGGGGAGTTGAGCATGCTAAGATCTATAACCGAATTCATGAGAATTCGATTAACAGATTAAAATTATTGGGAAAGGCGTTAAACAATATGCACGTGATTGAAAAATATCACACAGCATTTATTACGTTGTCAAATGATGAATTAAGGGAGTTAAATTACCAAAAAGGTGATATTGAAGGTTTTGTGAATTATGCACTTTCATTATCGGGTATTGTTTTAGCTGCGATTTTTATTGAAGACACAAAACAGGAGATCATAAAAATTTCATTTAGATCAATTGGTAATTTTAATGTAAATGAATTGTCAAGAAAATATTTTAACGGTGGTGGTCATATCAATGCAGCAGGAGGAAGAAGCGAGAAGAGTTTAGAAGAAACTGTGAATGATTTTAAAAATGTTTTACCCAAATTTGATAGACTTTTAAATAATTATAATGAATAGAATTTTTTATATAATCGCAGCTTTTGTTTTTTTAGTATCGTGTTCAAAAACTGAACCACGTAAACCCATTAAAAGAAAAACAGGATCATTTATGAAAGAGTCTATTGATCGAAATAAAAAGCTCAATAAACTCGAAGAGGATATTTTGCAAGTAAAAATCCAAAATGACTCATTAAATACATATTATACTTCACCCAATGGTTTTTGGTATTTTTATAATAAAAGAGATTCTTTAAAAACAAAATTACCTATAAAAGGAGATGAAGTAATTTTTAGTTATGAAATAAAGACATTGAATGACTCTATTTTATTTTCAAGACAAGAATTAGGAGATAAGAGATATTTAGTAGATAAAGAAGAATTAATTACCGGATTACAAGATGGTATAAAATTGATGCATAAGGATGAAATTATTACTTTTTTATTTCCTTCCCATAAGGCTTTTGGATATATAGGAAATGAAAGAGTTTATCCAAATGAACCTTTAATTTATACAGTACATTTAAAAGAAATTATAAATAAAAATAAAAAAAATGAAAATTATTAATCTTACAGTTATAGTATTATTTTTTAGTTTATTATCCTGTCAAACAACAAAATACACAGACTTAAATAATGGTTTATACGCTGATGTTCAAACAAGCAAAGGAGATATTCTATTGCAATTAGAGTATGATAATACACCAATTATGGTTGCTAATTTTGTCTCGCTTGCTGAAGGAACAAATCCTTATGTTAGTGATGAATTTAAAGGAAAACCTTTTTATGATGGTTTAAAATTTCACCGAGTTGTAAATGACTTTATGATACAAGGAGGTGATCCTAGAGGAAACGGATCGGGCGATCCGGGTTATAAATTTGAAGATGAATTCCCCGTAGATGACAATGGTAATCTATTATTGTCGCATGTTGATGCAGGAACTTTATCAATGGCAAATTCTGGTCCTGATAGTAATGGAAGTCAGTTTTTTATTACGCATAAAGAAACAAAGTTTTTAGATGGACGACATTCAGTTTTTGGTCATGTTGTAGTTGGGCAAGAAGTTGTTGATTCGATCAAACAAGGTGATGAAATTAAAAAAGTTGAGATCTTAAGGATTGGTAAAGAAGCTAAAGAATTTGATGCTGCTGCTGAATTTAGCAATTATTTCCAAAAAATAGACGAAGAACAAAAATGGCTTAAAGAAAAGCTTGAAAAAAGTAAAACCGATCTTTTACAATTTATTAAAGATAATGAAGTAAAAGCTGTTGCACTTCCTTCTGGATTAAAGATTATTAGTATTAAAAAAGGTAATGGTGTAAAACCTAAAATT
>DAOUPQ010000135.1 GCA_030626085.1 Flavobacteriia bacterium | reverse complement strand
ATTGATATGGATGCATTTTTTGCGTCTGTAGAACAAATGGATAATCCTCAGTTAAAAGGAAAACCAGTTGCGGTTGGTGGAGGTGAAAAACGAGGTGTTGTAGCAGCTGCGAGTTATGAAGCGAGAAAATATGGAGTTAGATCAGCGATGAGCGGTGTACTGGCCAAGAAAAATTGTCCTGATCTAATTTTTATAAAACCTCGTTTTGATCGTTATAAAGAAATTTCAAAACAAATTCACAAGATTTTTTATGATTATACTGATCTGGTTGAACCTATGAGTTTAGATGAAGCTTATTTAGATGTGACAATAAATAAAAAGAATCATCCATCGGCTACCATTTTGGCAAAAGAAATCAGAAAAAGAATCTATGATGAAGTTGGTTTATTTGCTTCAGCTGGTATTTCAGTAAATAAATTTATTGCTAAAGTAGCTTCAGAGATCAACAAACCAAACGGACAAAAAACTATTCCGCCTGAAGAAGTCATCTCTTTTTTAGAAGAATTACCCATCGAAAAATTCTATGGTGTAGGTAAGGTAACGCAACAAAAAATGTATAATCTTGGCATTTTTACCGGAAAAGATCTAAAATCAAAAACTAAAGAATTTCTTAGTAAACATTTTAAAAAATCAGGAGAACATTATTATCAAATTGTAAGAGGTATCCACAATAGTAAGGTTAAACCAAACCGACTTAGAAAATCAGTTGCTGCCGAACATACTTTTATAGATAATCTCACTTCTGAGATCTATATGCTGGAAAAATTAGAAAGAATATCTGATGAGCTTGAAGGGCGATTAAAAAAATCAAAAGTTGCCGGAAAAACAGTGACTTTAAAAATAAAATATAGTGATTTTACTATACAAACCCGTAGTAAGACTTTGCCTTTTTTTGTAAAAGATCAATCAATATTATTCGATACATCCAAAGAATTATTATACCAGAGAAAAGTTAATAATTCAGTAAGGTTATTGGGTATTTCAGTAACAAATTTAAACAATCAAACCAAGAAGAAAGAAAAAATTGCCGATGTACAATTGGCTTTTGAATTTTAAAATAAAAAAACCTGTAAGATTTTTAAAATCTTACAGGTTAAGTTTTAAAGTATTTGATATTATAATTGAGGTCCGGCAGCTACTAAAGCTTTTCCTTCATCATTATCTGTATATTTTACAAAATTCTTGATAAATAGACCAGCCAATTCGTTTGCTTTAGAATTCCATTCTTCAACATCTTCATAGGTATCTCTAGGGTCTAATATTTTATCATTCACTTCTTTCAAAGAAGTTGGAACTTCTAAATTGAAAATTGGTAAAAATTTAGTTTCTGATTTTTCAATGGATCCATCTAGGATACGATCAATAATAGCTCTTGTATCTTGAATTGATATACGTTTTCCGGTACCATTCCATCCAGTATTTACTAAATATGCTACAGCTCCATGAGCTTCCATTTTTTTAACTAATTCTTCACCGTATTTGGTTGGATGTAATGATAAGAATGCTTCACCAAAACAAGCAGAAAAAGTAGGCATTGGTTTAGTTACTCCTACTTCGGTACCGGCTAATTTTGCAGTAAATCCTGATAAGAAATGATATTTAGCTTGTTCCATTGTTAATTTCGCTACAGGAGGCATTACACCAAATGCATCAGCAGTTAAGAAAATAACTTTATTTGCATGACCCGCTCTTGATTTAGGTTTAACAATATTTTCTATATGATAAATTGGATAAGAAACACGTGTATTTTGTGTTACAGAAACATCTGTAAAATCAATTTTCCCATTTTTATCTACGGTTACATTTTCAAGAAGCGCATCACGTTTTATTGCTCCGTAAATATCCGGTTCAGCTTCTTTATCCAAATTTATTGTTTTTGCATAGCATCCACCTTCAAAATTGAATACTCCATTATCATCCCAGCCATGCTCATCATCACCGATCAATTGACGTTTTGGATCCGTAGAAAGTGTTGTTTTACCAGTTCCTGAAAGACCAAAGAAAATAGTAGTTTTACCATCTTTGCCAACATTTGCAGAACAATGCATAGCTGCCATTCCTTTTAATGGAAGGTAATAGTTCATCATGGCAAAAATACCTTTCTTCATTTCACCACCGTACCAAGATCCACCAACAACGTGCATTTTTTTGGTTAAGTTGAAAACAGTAAAATTCTCTGAATTTAAACCATTTTTTTCCCAATTCGGATTAGTAGTTTTAGACCCATTCATAGAAATGAAATCTGGCTCACCAAAATTTGCTAATTCTTCTTCAGTAGGACGAATAAACATATTTTTTACAAAATGAGCCTGCCATGCAACTTCCATGATAAAACGAACTTTAAGACGAGAATCTTCGTTTGCACCGGCAAAGGTATCCATTACAAAAAGTCTTTTCCCTGTAAGTTGTTTTGTAACAATATTTTTTAGATCATTCCAAACTTCAGGGGTTGTTGGTTTATTGTCATTTGGAGATTCAGGTGAAGTCCACCACATTGTATCACGTGTTACATCATCTTTAACAATAAATTTATCTTTAGGCGAACGTCCGGTGAAAACTCCTGTCATTACATTAACAGCATCCAATTCGGTTAGTTGTCCTTTTTCAAAACCTATGAGGTTTGGTTTCATCTCTTCCTCAAAAAGTTGTTCGTAAGAAGGATTGTGGATTATTTCTTTAACATTTTTAATACCCAGTTCATTTAAAGATGAAATGATTTTTGCGTTTTTATTTTCCATTTTATTTGGTTTATCTAAGTTGCTTTTTTAAAAGTTTTTTATGAATTTAAGTATTTCATATGTAACATTTAATATACTTTAATAATAAAATTCAACATTTTTTTAAATTACTTCTTTATTAATTATCTGTTAAAAGTAAATATTTTAAGTTTATTAAGGATTTTATAAATATACTAATTTTTTTTTATTTTTTTCAACCATCAATATATAGTTTTTAAAAATAAGCTGTAACCATTTTAGTAATTTTTTAAATACAATGGTTAAAATCTGATTAATGATTAAAAAATAATGCAGCTTTTTGTTATTATATACTTCGATTTACCTTTGTTTAAAATAGGATAATTCGTAATTTCGTAAGCTTAATTTTACAAAATTTAAAAAGATGAATAAAATTTTGGTTATAGGAGCAGGAAGATCAGCTTCATCATTGATAAAATATCTGTTAGATAAATCTGAGAAAGAAGATTTACAGGTTAGAGTAGCCGATATTTCTATTGAGAATGCTCAAAAATTAATTGGAAACCATACAAATGGTAAAGCAATTTTACTTGATATTTTTGATGAAAAAGCCAGGAAAGATGAAATTAAGAATTCAGATATTGTCATTTCAATGCTGCCTGCAAGATTTCATATGAAAGTTGTAAAAGACTGTCTTAAATTCGGTAAGAATTTAGTTACGGCTTCTTATATTTCTGAAGAACTTAAAGAATTAGATAAAGAAGTAAAAGCTAAAGGTTTGGTTTTTATGAATGAGATCGGGCTTGATCCTGGGATTGATCACATGAGCGCCATGCAAGTTATTGACAGGATTAAGGATAAAGGAGGTAAAATGATTCTTTTTGAATCGTTTACCGGAGGTTTAGTAGCTCCCGAAAGTGATGATAATCTATGGAATTATAAATTTACATGGAACCCTAGAAATGTAGTTGTTGCAGGTCAGGGAGGTGTTGCAAAATTTATTCAGGAAGGAAGGTATAAATATATTCCTTATCAGAAATTATTTCGTAGAACTGAATTTTTAGAAATTGA
The DNA here is from genome assembly GCA_030626085.1 of Flavobacteriia bacterium. GTDB lineage: Bacteria > Bacteroidota > Bacteroidia > Flavobacteriales > Flavobacteriaceae > Namhaeicola. Next base: position 1,005 of record DAOUPQ010000135.1, on the reverse strand, counting down.
AGATTATGGAAGATTTGAAGCATTAGCCAATAGGGATTCATTGAAATATAGAGAAATTTATGGTTTGAATGATATCCTTACTTTATATCGTGGTACCATCCGAAAAGTTGGATTTAGTAGAGCGTGGAATGTTTTTGTTCAATTAGGAATGACTGATGATAGTTATGTGATGGAAGGATCAGAAAACATGAGTTATCGTGATTTTACAAATTCGTTTTTGTCTTATAATCCTTATGATTCAGTTGAACTTAAATTCCGCCATTGCTTAAAAATTGATCATGATGATATTATTTGGGATAAATTATTAGAACTGGATCTATTTAGTGCAGATAAAAAAGTAGGATTAAAAGATGCTACACCTGCACAAATATTGCAAAAAATATTAATGGATAGCTGGACCTTAGAAGAAGATGACAAAGATATGATTGTTATGTATCATAAATTTGGATATGAATTGGATGGAAAGAAAAAACAAATAGAATCAAACATGGTGGTTATTGGTGATGATCAAACTTATACAGCCATGGCCAAAACAGTAGGCTTACCGGTTGCTATTGCAACCTTAAAAATTTTAAAAGGTGAAATTAAAACTCCTGGTGTACAATTGCCAATTACTAAAGAAGTTTATGAGCCAATTTTAAAAGAATTAGAAGATTACGGTATTAATTTTAAAGAAAAAGAAGTTGAGTATTTAGGTTATAATCCGTTTAATTTAGGAGCTTAAAGTTTTATTATTTGTTACTCAGTTAAAAAATAATCAAAAAAATATTATATTTGATTTGTTTAAACAAGTTGTTCAATAGGACATGTTAAATATTCTGTATCGAAGAAAGGCGATAATATTGAAGATGTGGATGAAATAAAAGTACTTAGTGTCAGGTCGGAAATAGACAAATCTTTCTAAATTGAATTATTTTTGATAAGATTTTTACTTTTTTATATGAGGTGATGCCGTAGTATCAGTCGATTGTAAAAAAGTGAAAAGATTGCAAAAAGAAACGATTT